>NZ_SDLI01000007.1 GCF_004123195.1 Ammoniphilus sp. CFH 90114 | reverse complement strand
CAGATGCGCTACCAAGCTGCGCTACTTCCCGTCTGCAATGGCGTGCCCGGAGAGACTCGAACTCCCAACCTTCTGATTCGTAGTCAGACACTCTATCCGATTGAGCTACGGGCACACACATGTATGATTATTATTAATATGGAGCGGACGACGAGACTCGAACTCGCGACCCCAACCTTGGCAAGGTTGTGCTCTACCAACTGAGCTACGTCCGCTTGATGGATGGTGGACGATGACGGATTCGAACCGCCGACCTCTACGATGTCAACGTAGCGCTCTAACCAACTGAGCTAATCGTCCTTTATATAGTGAGCAAAGGCAAAGACATGGCCGCTTCCCCAAAGGGTAGCTAGATAAATTCTCATTCATTCTTTACGAAGCGACAAGAGATAATATAGCACATCTACATCGTTATTGCAAGCTTGATTTTACAAAAATTTGCTCCTCATCATTCAAGGAACAACGATTACAATAATGGACTGGTACCGAAGGTCGGGGTCGAACCGACACTCCTTACGGAACACGATTTTGAGTCGTGCGCGTGTGCCAATTCCGCCACTTCGGCACGATGAAATGTTTAATGTCTCGAGACAGTAGTATAATATCATGGAGCATTTCCAAATGCAATTTCTTTTTTAGATTTTTCTAATTACATTCTAACTTTCGTTCAGCCTTAGCTTTCCGGAAGGTTCTAGGCAATTTACCTAGTATGAACATTGGTCGTTTTATGTATTAATATGCTAAAATGAATTTTATCAACATTTACAACGTATTCATAGTATATATCCGATATATTTTCTGGAGGTGAAAAGATGAATACTGACTTTATTCGCGTTAAATCTCTAGAAGGCGAATTAAAATTGTCTCAGATGAAAAGTCAATTTGGTTGTTCCATAACGACGAAAGAGCTAATCTTTTTAAAACCTCATCATTCATACCAAATACAGTTAGCAGATATCATTAGTATGATTCCGCATCAATTACATGGTAAACCTTTGACCTTCTCTCCGCAGGCTTCAAAAGAGGAAAAGGTGGTTGCTTCTTTTGGAAACAATTATTATAAAATCTCAGTGGAAAAGGTCAAAATTTATAATCGAAGCGGTACTTTTGAGCGTGGTAAGATGGATTTTATCGTACCTTTAAGTCAAAAAATGCTTGAGCATGTGGCCCAATATAGTAGTATGACCGTATTAAACTAAATTGTTTTTCTCATTTTTACAAATATACTTTTCAAATAAAAACTGTTAGAATATATGAAATATCAAGAGGTGGAGGGAACCATTATGACAAGAAAAATGAGAAGTGACACAATCAAGCGTGGATTCGACCGCGCTCCCCATAGAAGTTTATTAAGAGCAACAGGAGTAATTCAAGACGAGTCCGATTGGGACAAGCCTTTTATTGCCGTTGCCAATTCTTACATTGACATCATTCCAGGTCATGTTCATTTACAAGAATTTGGGAAGATCGTGAAAGAAGCCATTCGTGAAGCGGGTGGAGTTCCTTTTGAATTTAATACCATCGGAGTTGATGATGGAATCGCAATGGGTCACATCGGTATGCGCTACTCTCTACCGAGCCGTGAAATTATCGCTGATTCAATCGAAACGGTTGTATCTGCTCATGCTTTCGACGGACTTATTTGTATCCCGAACTGCGATAAGATTACTCCTGCGATGATGATGGCATCACTGCGTGTGAATATCCCGACTATTATTGTTACAGGCGGACCGATGAAGGCTGGAAAAACCTCTGACGGTCGCTCCATCTCTTTATCTTCTGTTTTTGAAGGCGTTGGCGCTTTCCAATCCGGTAAAATTAATCAGGAGAGCCTAGATGAGCTTGAAAAATATGGTTGCCCTACCTGTGGATCTTGTTCCGGAATGTTTACTGCTAATTCTATGAACTGTCTTGCAGAAGTGTTAGGACTAGCTCTTCCTGGCAATGGAACGATCCTTGCTGTATCTGACGAGCGTAGAGATTTAGTAAAAAGGGCTGCAAAACAAATTATGAATTTGATTGAGATGGATATCAAGCCACGTGATATCGTGACAGAGAAAGCGATTGACAATGCTTTCGCCCTTGACATGGCCATGGGTGGTTCTACCAACACGGTTCTTCACACCTTAGCCATCGCTAACGAAGCAGGCATTGACTACTCTTTGGAGAGAATTAATCTTGTTGCCGATCGAGTGCCACATCTGTCTAAGATCGCACCTGCTTCTGATTATCATATGGAAGATGTCCACCTTGCAGGTGGTGTTACAGCGATCCTAAACGAACTTAGCAAAAAAGAAGGCGCTATTCATGTTGACACTCTTACTGTCACAGGTAAAACACTAGCCGAAAACATTGCTGGACACGATATCCAAAACAAAGAAGTCATTCGTCCTCTCGATAACCCTTATTCTGCAAAGGGTGGACTATCCATCCTATTCGGAAATATGGCACCTGAAGGTGGCGTAATTAAGACAGGCGCTGTTGAGCCGGGAATCAAAAAGCATGAAGGCCCAGCCATCGTATTTGATTCTCAAGAACAAGCTCTTGAAGGAATTGCTACTGGTAAGATTAAAGAAGGACATGTCGTTGTTATCCGTTACGAAGGACCAAAGGGTGGTCCAGGAATGCCTGAGATGCTTGCTCCTACTTCTCAAATCATGGGGATGGGTCTTGGAACCAAGGTAGCCCTTGTTACGGATGGTCGCTTCTCCGGAGCTTCTCGCGGAATTAGTGTAGGTCACGTTTCTCCTGAAGCAGCAGAAGGTGGACCGATTGCCTATATTCAAGATGGTGATATTATCACGATTGACCTTGAAACCAATCGCTTAGAAGTTCAAATTTCTGATGAAGAAATGGCAAATCGCAAAGCCCAATGGCCTGGTTTTGAACCAAAAGTAAAGACAGGATACCTTGCTCGTTATTCTAAACTTGTAACCTCTGCTAGCACAGGTGGAATTATGAAAATCTAAGTAAAGAAACGAAAAAAGACGATGGATAAGAAATTATCATCGTCTTTTTTTCTGCCTATTTGATGGTCTCTTCATCCCCCATGTAATGAAGTTGGGCAAAATAAATAAAATCCCACCTATACTTAGTGGGATTATCTTAACCTCTGATTTAGCAAGATGATTTTCGTTGTGTGGAAAGATAGGCAATTCTGCTATTAATTAACTGAACCTGCTCGTAAAGTTTCATTCTTGAGTCCCAATTCAAATCAGGACTGACCACTGAATCCTTAATCCTGTTCTTCTTTTCACGTAAAGTCCCTATGTCTTGTAATGCCTCAATTTCATTCCTAAATGAACTCATAGAAACCTCCTTAACACCTCATAAAAAAGAATCTAATTTCAGTGACTTAATCTAAGAATACCAAAATCAGGATAATCTGTCCACAGAAACATGTGCATAAATTGTTATTATCCTGTTAATTTACTGTTTATAAATCTTCATATCATGTGGATAAATTAATGTGTATATTTTTCTCGATTCCTACCCATAATAAAAATCCACAGCAAGGGACGAGGGCTTTTAGCCCACTGGTCGTCCGCTGTGGAGAGCTCTTCAAAAAGAACCAACCTGATTTGTGGCTGACTGTTAGCCATGACGGATTAAACGATCCGCCCTAAAACAAAAAAGGAGTGACATGCGAATGGCTCAAAATTCTAACAACAACCAAAAATTAGTACCTCAAGCGGCTCAAGCACTAGATCAAATGAAGTACGAGATTGCTTCTGAGTTCGGTGTAGAGCTTGGTGCTGATACTACGTCCCGCGCCAATGGTTCTGTAGGTGGAGAAATCACAAAGCGCCTTGTGCAATTTGCTGAACAACAACTATCTAACCAACGCTAAAGTCTTAAGGTAACCCTCCTTCTAAGGAAGCGGATCATCCGCTTCCTTTTTAGCTTTATAAAGAAAGGATGAACGTTAACCATGCAGCTAAATATTATTTGTTATAACATCCATAGCGGTAGAAATCTTTTTTATCGCCCTACTCTTGATCTCATCATTCAATTTTTAAAGGAGCAATCAGCCGATATTATTTCTCTCCAGGAAGTCCATCATAACTCAAAGCAAGGATGGCAGTTTGACCAAATCATGAAAGGTCTTGCCATGGATGGAAGCTATGGAGCAAACGTGAAAATTACAGACGGTGCTTACGGCAATGCAACATTTTCACGTTATCCCATTGTTTGGAGCAAAAATGTATGGTTACCGAGCCAGAAGGAGCAACGTGGCATGCTGCATTCTGTTCTGGAGATCCAAAGGAAGAAAGTTCATATTTTTAATACTCACCTTGGGCTTGGGAAAAAAGAGAGAGAAATGCAACTCGAGGCTTTGACTCATACTGTAGAAGAATGTGGATCCTCTTGTTTACTGATGGGTGATTTAAATACAACCGTTTCGCTTCCTTTCCCTAACATGATTGACTTAGGAAAAAAAGCAGGGAAAGAAAGTCAACCGACTATCTTTCCCTTGAAAAAACGCATTGATTATATTTATGCCTCTTCTTCTTTTGAGCTTCTTCATTATGAAGTGAATCAAGTCAACCACTCTGATCATTATCCAATCAAGGCAACGGTGCAATTAGTTGAGTAATTGGAGGATATAGGGTTTTAGATCAATCAGTCTGGGATGTTCAAATGGCCTTGTCTGATCTTCTGACCCCGCTATGATAAGGGGAATGGTCGAATCTTTACGATGCAAAGATCCGTGGCTTCCCCCATTAAGATGTGTAGGGGCAAACGCGGATTTGAACTCATAACCTGGTTTAGCTGTTATGGCGATCATAGGAATATCCTGTGAGTAGAGAGCACCGTTCAATCTAGCCAAGACATCTGGGAAGTCTCCATAGCTAAGCGCGTCATCGTTCCCGCTAATTTGAAGATCTAAGATACCAGGGTTTCCTTCAATTGTCCAACCAGCACCGTATACATCTTTCAGCTTACCTTTTCGCCGAAACCGAAGTCGCCCTTCTTTCTCTCCAGAACAAACTGAAATCCACTCTCCATCTCTATAGGCAATAATATCAATTCGAATATCCTGCTTAAGACGGTGGATGATTTCTGCTTCTACTCCATGTTTAAATGGATAAAGATATGTCATCCGCTCGTTATTTGCGATCAAAAGATCATCTTCAGGAGCTGGCGTGCCGCCATATGGGGTGATTCTCATGCCCAATAACAAATCTTCAAGTTTGATATTATGTTGCTCCTCCGACTTGCCTATGAGTGTTTGACCATGGTCTCCAGTTATAATAAACACGTATTTTTCCAACGCGTGTTCCCAGGAGGAAAATTGGTTGAGGACAGATTGCAGGCGTTTATCTACCTTTTGCAATATAGCCATAGCCTTTCTCGGATGGATGTGTACTTGATGATCGTTGTCCGGAAGATAGACCATGGTAAAGTCAGGTGTCGTATCATGAGTAATGAGATGATTTAACAAACGAATGGCAAAGTCATCGTTAATTCCATAATGCTTAAAAACTGTCTCATCAAAGCCCCAGGGCAACTTAGGCTGTATGTTGGAACGAACGAGACTTCCAAGAGTAAATAGATCAGGACCACTGACATCGTCATAAGAACGAAAACCAGTAACCAATTTAACTAAAAACGGAAGATTGACCTTGTATTTCTTGAGAGAACGATGGGCAATTAAATTAATTGAACCCGTAGTTTTCCCCTTTAAGGCCAATTCTTCATATAAGGTTGAGACGTTGCGGCTTAGATGCCTATCGTTCATTTGGCATAGGGCATCATCTATACATTGGCCGAGCCCTAATTTTAATACAGGCAATGAACCGTTCGTGTAATTCACCAGCTTACGCTTATCCGGATCATACCAGACGAGAGCTGGGATTTTATGCTTGTCCGGATATTCTCCTGTAACGAGTGAGCAATCCACCGAGGCCGTCATGGTTGGAAATACACTTGTACAATTGTTCCAATACATGCCCTTTTCCTTAAAAAACGCTAAGGCCGGGAGCATTCCGCGATCGATACCATCCTCTAAAACCTCAGGCATCAAGGAATCTATCATTAAGAAAATGACCTTTTTCACGAATAGTCCCTCTCCCCTTTTGGTTGGTCAAGTATTGTATAGTTTGTACAAGGTTATCCTTTTTATTCCACCATTTTGAGAAGAGAAATCTCTTCTTCTCGCAATTCACGATACTCTCCTAGAGAAAGCGCGGGATCAAGAGAAAGATTACCCATTTTAATTCTTTTTAGATACTTAACTTTTTTCCCGACGGCTTGGAACATTCTCTTTACCTGATGAAATTTTCCTTCATGGATGGTTAATTCGATCTTGGATAATTCACCCGATTGCAAGATCACAAGGTGAGCTGGCAGAGTCGTATATCCGTCATCAAGCTGAACTCCCTTTGAAAAGGCGAGAACATCTTCTGAGGTGACGATGCCTTCTACATCAGCATAATAGGTTTTTGGAACGTGCTTTCGGGGAGAAAGTAATTCATGTGCCATTTTTCCATCATTCGAGAGAATCAACAGGCCTTCAGTGTCCTTATCTAGACGTCCGACGGGGAACACCTCAAATGGTATGTATTCTTGATCAAGCAGATCTATCACTGTACGCTCCACTAAGTCCTCCGTGGCAGAGATTACCCCTTGAGGTTTGTTCAACATCAAATAGACAAACTCCCGATACCTTACGATCTCCCCATCAAATTCAACCTGTTGCTCCTCTGTCTCTACATGCTGACTGCTATCTTTTACGATTTTACCATCCACCACAATCAAACCATCTTTGGCAAATTTCTTAATATCTTTTCTTGTGCCATATCCCATATTGGATAGTAGCTTATCAAGCCTCATTTTGGCCATTGAACGCTCTCCTCCATCATATTTTTCCACTATTTTCCCCGACTTGGTTAAAAAATAAAAGGGCAATCCTAAAGGATTACCCTCGAACAACATTCTAATCTTCTTCAGCAGGATACCAATTATCAAGCACCTTTGCCTCTAGAACCTTTCCTTTTACAAACGACACTTGAGTTTCTGTGAAGTTCGCTGTCCAGTCCAATCCAAGCTCTTCAGCAATACCTGCGACGGTCAAGAGCTCTTGCCAAGCTACGTAACGCTTATACCAGAAAAATTGAGGATGTTCGCTCATGTAAGGGTATAGATCATCAAACTCCGTATGCTTACAATCCACAGCACGCTCAAATGTCTTCTTTGCTTTCTGTATCTTTTCCTCAAAGAATTTCGTAATATCTTGATCCATTTGGATGGACATGTCAGTTCCCCTCCCAAGCATTTTCTTTTCATTATAATACATTTTGGAGGGTAAAATCGATGTTTAACTAAATTTATTACACAATAAAATTCTGGCAACCTGCCCTATTAGTCGGTCGTCGTTGGATTCCCTTGAGCAGGCGGTTCAAGTAAATTTTCCTCAGGTTCCACAGGTGTTGGTTCGATAGGTGTGACTTCTGGCGGCTCCGTAGGAGGTGCCTGTTCCTCAGGCGGAAGGATCTCTCCCTCTCCTTCTGTACCTTCTTCCATAGGCGGTGCTAGCTCCGGATCCGATATCGGTTGTGGAATTAGACTAACCACATTGGAAGCTGAACCTTCCCGTCTATTCTGTGTATCATAAGGTACTACAAAATAGTGAATCGGTTCTGTCGATTGAATGCCCATGTCGATCCATTCACTGTATTCTGTTTCACCAATTAGTTCTCGATTGGCCGGATCCCCAATATAGCGATATATCCTATATAAAATACGTTCGTCAGGGATAGGTGACCAAATCAAATGAATGGAATCTATTGTGTTTGTCGCTTGAAGGTCGGTAATAGGCTGCAGGTTCACTGGTGGCTCTAGTTCCTTGACACCTTTAGGTCTGGTGAACGATTTGACTTCCCGCCCCTTTAGGGCTTCTGTCATTACCGTTCTGAAGAATTTTGCCGTTACCGAACTTCCTTCTGTCAGGTAGTTCGTCTTGGCATTGGATTTATCGTAACCCATCCAAATAGCTCCAACATATTCAGGCGTATAACCCACAAACCAGGCATCACGGTTACCGCCCTTGGTTCCTTCCATTTGAGTGGTACCTGTCTTCCCTGCAACAGGACGGTTCATCTTTGCACTTTTCCCTGTTCCTTCGTTTACTGCCGCTTGAAGCATTTTGGTCATATAGTACGCAGTCTGTTCGGTCACGACAGTGGATGTAGCGACATCTTTCTGCAGTAAGGCTCCATCGCGATCCTGAATTTTAACAATCGCATGAGGTTCAATGACCACACCATTGTTAGCAAATGCACTGTAGGCAGCCGCCATCTCCATAGGAGTAGCACCATGCGTAAGTCCACCTAAGGCAATACCCAGCTGGCGATCTTGTTGTTTATCATAAGCTATACCAAAGCGGTCAAGATATCGGAAACTTGTTTCAATGCCGATCTCATTAAGCAACCAAACTGCCGGGACATTCTTCGAGCGTTTAAGTGCATCATACATCGATACTTGCCCCAGATACCCATCGCCATTCCAGTTACTCGGACTGTACCCTCCTGAGAAGGTCATTTTTTCATCCTTTAACATGTCGTATGGGTTCCAGCCTTTTTCTAACGCTGGGGCATACACGGCAAGCGGTTTAAAAGTCGATCCAGGACTTCGTTTGGTTAACGCCCTGTTCAATCCCTTTGTGACATATTCACGGCCACCCATCATAGCGACGACCCCACCGGTATGAGGGTCCATAATGACCATACCTGCCTGAACCGGATCTTTAGACTTGCTCTTAGGGAAGAGAGCTGGATTATCAAAAGCCTTGATCATCGCGTTCTGAGCCTTAGAAT
Source organism: Ammoniphilus sp. CFH 90114 (assembly GCF_004123195.1). Classification (NCBI taxonomy): domain Bacteria; kingdom Bacillati; phylum Bacillota; class Bacilli; order Caryophanales; family Paenibacillaceae; genus Ammoniphilus; species Ammoniphilus sp. CFH 90114. The sequence continues at coordinate 226,240 of NZ_SDLI01000007.1, read as the reverse complement.
CCATCTCCGTATAGATCTGATATCCCCCGCGATATAACTGGTTTTCGGTCAAATCAAATCGCTCTTGTGCTTCCTTAAGCACATAATCAACATAAGCCCGAATCGCTTGATCCCCTTTTCCTGCTCCTACAAGTTGTAACTCTTCATTGGCTGCTGCTTCCCGCTCTTCTTTTGTTATAGATCCGTTTCTCTCCATCAGAGCAAGAACTACTTTTCTACGTTCCAATGACTTTTCATAATTCTTAAGAGGGGAATAGTTGTTTGGCGCTTTAGGAAGAGCGGCTAAAGTCGCTACTTCCGCAAGAGTTAAATCATTTAAATCATCTTTCCCAAAGTAATACCTCGCAGCTGACTTAATGCCATATACGGCATCCCCAAAATAGATCTCGTTGAGGTAAAACTCAAGGATCTGCTCTTTAGAGTAGTTTTGCTCTAAATTCACCGCAATGATAGCTTCCTTCGTTTTTCTCCAAATGGATTTTTCATGTGTCAAATAAACGTTCTTCGCCAACTGTTGGGTGATGGTACTTGCTCCTTCCACCTTGCTGCCGGCTCGAATATCCTTATATAGTGCACGTGCAATAGCGATCGGATCTAAACCTTGATGGGTAAAGAAGCGCTCATCCTCTACATTGACGAAAGCACTAACGATAATAGGAGGAATCTCTTGATAAGGAACCGATTCTCTGTCCTCCACGTATAAACGAAAGACTTCTCGTTCTTCATTATCGTATAGAATAGTTGTTTCAATTTGCTCCTTCACTTTGCCTTGATCTACTAAAGCATTGCCTACAGACAGGACAGCGGCACATCCGCCTACAGCAAGCAACATCATCAAGCCCACCAGAACCGCAAACCATTTCCATATGTTTACTTTTTTCTTTTTTTTCTTTTTCATTTCTCTCCCCCCTGTTAGACAGGTCAAAGTTGTTATTAATCTAACCATAGTTATTTACTCTGTAAAGGTAAAAAAAGTTTCGTCCTTACCCTACTAAAAATCTTCGAAAAGCTCTTGACTTTTTTAAGGGGCAAATAAAAAAGAGGAGAAGGTACATAAATATGTACCTTCTACTTGTAGGGATTTTGATTCAGTTCTGTTTTCCTTTTGCGAACAGCCATGAGCGCAGACCGAAAAATATCCGGATCCCCGAGTAGACCAGCCTGATGGAGCTCCATTATTTCATCCTCCATAAGGATACAATCTCCCAAGGCATTACCGGTATAAATCACGATCCCAAATGTCCTTAACAACTCTTTTGCCTCGGTAAAGGACATAGGTTTCATAGGAAATTATCCTTCCTTGGTATACTCGACAACGACCTTCGTGCCTAGTCCGCCTCTCGCATTCCAATCCGCATCAATCTTCATGTATAGTGGATCACAGCACTTCACTAGATCTTCTAAAATACGATTGGTTGCATGTTCTTGATAAATGCCGACATTACGATAGGAAGTCAAATAATACTTAAGGGACTTCATCTCGATCAGTTCTTCATTCGGAACGTAGGTAATTCTGATATCAGCAAAGTCCGGTAATCCTGACCAAGGGCAAACGGAAGTAAATTCATTAGTTGGAATCATGACCTCTGTTCGCTTCCCAATATACTCATAGGGAATGGTTTCTAGGATATCCACTAAGATAACCGATTCGTCCTGAATATCAAAGCGAATTCCTTTATATTTGTCGTGATTATGTTCTACTTTTGCCATAAGCTTTTAAACCCCCTTAAAATAAAGAAACCACTCTAAAAAGAGTCGCCCAAAAAAGGGCAGACTTCATGTGGGAGTGGTGTAATATGAATTACATACGGTGGATGTTTTTTCCGTTGGTTTCCCCACTAAACAACGATTCTATTGTCCTAAGCTATTATGCGATAAACTTGCAGGATTTGCAACCAGAATAATTTGGCTTAATTTGGCTCTGTTTGAATATACGCTATTAATTGTGGATGAAGGTGCGGATTACTAGCCACGACTGTACTCGCCTCAGTAAATGGAAGCGGATCACCATCCAATCTTGAAGCGATTCCTCCCGCTTCTTCAAGGATGACTCTCCCCGCCGCGAAGTCCCACGGATTCAAGTTGAGGCTGACATAGGCATCAATTCTACCCGCTGCTACATAAGCCATCTCTAGGGCGGCGCAACCATACACGCGAATGCCGCGACAAGTTTTCGGCAGATCATAAAGAAGCTTTACTAATCCTAGTTCTTCAGCTCGATGATGCCAGAATAGACTCGTACAGATTAAAGCTTCACTCTGATTGACTTGCTTTTTCACTTCCAATAATGTGTCGTTGAGGAATGCTCCTTCTCCTTTCATTGCCCAAAAAAGCTCGTCTCGGGAAGGATCGTAGATGACTCCAAAAACGCTTTCCCCTTTATGAACAACCGCTACAGATATACAATAATTTAATTGCTGATGAACGAAGTTCATCGTGCCATCTATAGGATCGATAATCCATAAGGTGTCGAACTCCTTCGGGTCCCGTTCAAAGGTGCCCTCTTCCCCTACAATACCATGGTCAGGGTATTCGTTTAAGATTTTCTCAATCATAAATTCCTCGACTTCTTTATCCACCTGGGTTACTAAATCTGAGGGAGAGGACTTATAGGTATACTCAAGGGGGGTCTTTGCTCGAGTTAAACTTATACGTCCAGCTTCCATGGCCCACTCTTTTGCAACTGCTAACATCTTCTTAAAATCCTGCATAAGTTTGACACACCTTTACCATTAGATATTCTCTCTATTGTATTCCCTTGTCTTCCCAAAAAAACCTGCCTGCAGAATAACATGCTTTTACAATTCCTTATAAACAGAAGTGTTAAGCAAATATATTTGGTTTTAAATACTTGTACATGGTACATTAAAACTGCAAGAAAATTTTCCGAGAGGGATCACATTATGTTCAAAGTTGAACATCTTTCCGCTAACACATCTTTCATCAATATAGAGCCCTCGGCTCCATTAAACACCTTACACAACCTATTTCTAGAGGCTCAATACGCCATTGTGCAGAACGAATTATCGTACATTATTTCAGCTAATGAGTGGGAGTCAATCGCCCAACACGGTTTTCATGAGCTGACGATTCAGGATTGGCTTCTCCAACAACAATGGTTACCTTCAACATCTTGTTTGATAGAAGAGATCTACTCCACAGAGATCAATTGGAAAAGACCTATCATCGTAATAGATCATCAGGAAAACGTCAAAGGCGTAGTTTCTGCAGAATGTTTTATCACCTTTTTACTGAAAGAAAACAGGCAACTCGAAGCCTATTTTACGGCGCTTTCGGAGACGGTAAACGATGCCGTAACAGCCGTAGACCGGGATGGCGAAGTAATCTGCTGGAACAGTTCAGCGGAGCTTACTTATGGTATTCGAAAAGAGGATATCCTCCATCGAAAGATTGGTGAACACTTCCAACAGGAATCTATTATGTTATTGCGGATCCTAGATGTTGGTCGACCTGTTCGGCAAATTTACCATCAACCCACGCCTGATACACATGTATTGATCAACGCTTCTCCTATTCTTGAGAACAATCAGGTCATCGGCGGCATTGCAACCGAGCAAGATATTACCCGCATTGTTCAACTTAACGAAGAATTGTATTCCTCCCATCCTGTAAAAATGGAGAAAGAAGAAGATCCATTCTCTTTATTTATAGCTAGGGGACATGCTATGAAGCAGGCTATTCAGCTTGCGAAAAAGGTTTCAAAGACCCGCACGCCAGTCTTATTAATTGGAGAGCCTGGTACTGGGAAAGAAAGGTTGGCTTGGGCCATCCACTTTGCCGGTCACCGGAAGAACGAGCCTATTATTGCTGTTCATTGTCAAGCTGTCCCTCCCGCATTATTAGAGGCTGAGCTCTTTGGTTACCAAGGAGGTGCCTTCACTGGCAATGAAACCCTAGGAAAGCCAGGGAAGCTTGAACTTGCCGCCAACGGTTCCTTATTTATTGAGGACATTCATACAATGGAGTTAGAAACGCAGGGAAAGCTTCTTGAATTCCTCCAACAGCAGAGTTTCGTTCGAACTGGGGGCACTGAACCCATTCAAGTTAACGTGCGCATCATGGCCTCATCTGACCAGGATCTCATGACACTAGTTGAACAAGGACAATTCTTAAGAGAATTATACTATCAAATCAGCGTCCTCCCTATTGAGATCCCATCACTTCGACATCGTGTTGAAGATCTACCTGAGCTAGTCCATCGGTTATTACGCGACCTCACCCAACAACATGAAAAACCGATGCTAAAACTGGATCCTGTGGTGATGTCCGTGCTGATGAGCTATCATTGGCCAGGAAATATTAAAGAATTACGGAACGTGATGGAGCGTTGTGTTATTTTGGCTGAAGAAGACATGATCACGGTAGAACATCTGCCGAAGAACTTGACTCCTTCTATTGATATGGGAAATAAGATAGAAGAAGATCCTCCTGGTGACATCATGTTGAAAGCTCGTGTCTCTCATCAGGAAGAAGTGGCCATTATAGAAGAGGCGCTAAGGAAAACGTATGGAAACAAAAGTGCGGCAGCGAAGCTCCTTGGCATCTCAAGAGGAACTTTGTATAACAAAATGAAAGAATATGACTTAATCTAACGGATGAGGGGGATGAATATCGGATGAGCTTTGACTGGCATGGGGAGTCTGCTTCGCAGTGGAATCGAATGTCAAAACATTGGCAGCAAAACAGCAAGGAGATGTGGGAAGAAGGCAGCCGAATAAAAATCATTCCTCTATTTATTAAGCACTTGTCATTAGATTCTGGCACAATCCTTGATGCCGGATGCGGAGATGGATATGGTACTAGGAAGATGGCTCGACTTGGCTATCACATGATCGGGATAGATATATCAAAAGACATGATAGAGGAGGCTAAATCACAACAAGGTCATCTTCCTATCCAATTTATCCAAGCCGATGTTGTAAGCCTTCCCTTTCAAGACGATTCCTTTGACGGTGTTCTTTCGATTAACTGTCTGGAATGGATTCAGTCTCCCCTCACCGGCTTAAGAGAACTCAAACGCGTCCTAAAACCCGGCGGGCGGCTCTGTTTAGGAATTCTAGGCCCAACCGCAGCACCACGTCAGCATAGTTACAAGCGTCTCTACGGAGAAGAGGTCATTTGCAATACGATGATGCCTTGGGAGTGTGCCAGATTATTGGAGGAGAATGGATTTCGGATCTTAGATCAAGAAGGAGTCTATAAAAAAGGAGTTCAAGAAGGTCAACTGGGCTCATTATCTTTAGAATTAAAACAAGCACTGACGTTCATGTGGCTCTTCATTGTTGAGAAGCAACCGACATAAGCGGTAATTTTTCCGCTATTTTAGCAAAGTGGACAAATTAAGGCGAAATAAGCGGAGATACTCCGCCTAATTGGGTTGAGACCGCTTAAAATAGTGCAAAATAAACAAATAACGGAGATTTCTCCGCCTAATTGGCCGCTTTTTCTACCTTTTATTAAAATAAGCGGAAATTCTCCGCTTAAGAAAGAGAGGTTGTCCCTAAAGGTCGGTAAGACCGCCCTTAGGGACAACCTTATGATTTCAAAGCTTTACTGATGTTCACTAAAGCTTGTTGTACATGCTCTCCCGTAATTTCACGATGAGTGACAAAACGGATTACGCCATCATCGAATGGACCAGCTAATACCCCTGCCTGTCTTAAACGATCAAGGAATTCCTCATTCGAAAGCCCAGTTCCCTTAATATCACAGAGAATAATATTCGTGTCAACGCCTTGAACATCAACATAAAGCCCTTCAATCGCGCTCAAACCCTCAGCAAGCATACGAGCATGGGCGTGGTCTTCTGCTAATCGACCTACCATCTCTTGAATCGCAATGATCCCTGGTGCCGCAATAACACCAACCTGCCTTAAGCCTCCACCTAATCGTTTTCTCCACTTTCTTGCTTCTTTGATAAATGATTTACTTCCCGCTAAGATGGAACCAATGGGCGCTGATAGTCCTTTCGATAGGCATATCTGAACCGTATCTACATACTGGGTAAAATCAGTTACAGGCCTTCCTGCAGCAACCGCGGCGTTAAATAAACGAGCACCGTCAAGATGTACAGGCACTCCTTTTTCACTAGCATACTCATAGATAGCCTTCATATTTTCAATGGGAACAATCTTTCCGCCTGATTTGTTATGAGTATTCTCTAGACAAATCAACCCGCTGTAAGGATAATGGATATCTTCGCCACGTATCGCTTTCTTCACAGCCATAGGATCCATCGCACCACGATTACCGGCTATAGGTCTCGTTTGAACCCCTGCTAGTGCGGAAGAGGCTCCACCTTCGTACAGAAAGATATGAGATTCTGCCTCAAGAATGACTTCATCGCCTGGTCGGCAATGAGTGAGTACCGCAACTTGATTTCCTTGTGTACCACTCGTTACAAATAGAGCATCTTGCTTCCCAAGAATTTCGGCCGCAATAGCCTCAAGACGGTTAACGGTAGGATCTTCCCCATACACATCATCGCCAACAACAGCTTCAGCCATCGCTCGTCTCATTTCTTCGGTTGGTTTGGTTACAGTATCGCTGCGAAAGTCCATTTTTTTCTCCTTACATATTGATTTTTTTGTACAGATCATGATGTAATGGATGCTGTTCAATAATCATGAGAAGGTTGTCCATCCATGCCTTAATTCCTAGAATATGCTCTAAGTCCTCCCTGTTAAAGGAGAGCGTGTGGATGTAGGGCTCTACTTCAAGAAACATCTGTTCTAGCTTCTCATCAAAATGGTTCCACTTCATCATGTGTTTGACTTCTGCATCTTTGTTCATAAGTTCATGAATGATCTGGTACATGTAAAAGATTCGCTTCAACATCTCATAGGCATGACGACGATTCCCTAGATCATTAGCCTTTGCTTGCGCTCTTATGTCTCTTCTGACAAAAGAGAAGTAGGCGAAAAAGTGGACAAGGGTAAGCAAGAGAACTCCCCAAGTTAAAGCAAGGCCACCGTAATAATAATAAGGAATAATGACGGTATCATGAGCCAACCAAAGTATGAAATGATATAAAAGAGAAAGTACCCAAAGGATGACAATATACAGATTAACTCTTGCAACCTTTTCTTCCGTTTGGTTAAACTTTTTGGTGGAAACAAAGATAAACGCTAGTAAGTATAAACCCAAAAATAAGATACTGCTAAAAAACAAACTGATCTGTAAGGTCTGCCTGAACGCTAACGAATCAGGAATCTGGACATATACAAGCATGAAATAAATCATAGCTAAAAATAATACGCTTGTACCCAGAGATATCAATACCGTCGGTAGTTTGCTCTGGCTTACCTTGTGTCTCTCGACTCGAGACATCAGCTCCACGTTTGTCACCCACCTTCTCTTGCAATGGCATATTATAGTAATTCTACTTTTATTATTAATTTCCTTTCGATATAACCTTGACACAACAGATAAACTCATTTTATCAGCTGTGCCTAGAGTATACCAATTTTAATTTTGAGCTTCTATCCTATAACTTTCAAGGGTAAAATAATGGCATTAGTTTGTCAGAGGTGAAATCATGAAACGTATACCAATAGAATTTGAAAAGAGAATGAAAAGTTTACTTATTGATGAGTTTGATTCGTTTATAGAGTCTTACAACCAACCTGCCCACCAAGGGCTGCGCATCAATACATTAAAGACACAGGTAGAAGAATTTCTTAGGAGGTCTCCGTTTTCTTTAGAACCTGTTCCTTGGTGTCCTACGGGCTTTTATTATTCGGAACAGGATCGACCGGGAAAACATCCCTACCATGCCGCAGGTGTCTACTATATTCAGGAACCTAGTGCCATGTCTGTAGTTGAATTTCTTCAACCTGTACCTGGGGAGAATATCCTTGACTTGTGCGCGGCTCCTGGAGGAAAATCTACGCAGATTGCAGCCTATTTACAAGGGAACGGATTTTTAGTTAGCAACGAAATTCACCCGAGTCGCTCGAAGGCCCTATCCGAAAATATCGAACGGTGTGGAATTAAAAATGCATTAGTCACCAACGAAACTCCCGAACGTTTGGCCGCGCGCTTCCCCACTTTTTTTGATCGAATTCTTGTGGATGCCCCTTGTTCAGGAGAAGGAATGTTTCGCAAGCTAGAGGAAGCTTGCGATGATTGGTCCAATGAAAAAGTCGCACATTGCGCTTTCATGCAGGAAGAGATCTTGGATGCCGCCGCGTTGATGTTAAAGCCCGGAGGAGTAATGGTTTATTCAACTTGTACCTTTTCACCCGAAGAAAACGAAAAAAAGATGGTACAATTTCTGGAGAAACATCCTTCCTTTGTGCTGGAACAATTGCCCCCGCATCATGGAATGGTTGAAGGACGATCCGATTGGGGAGAAGGACCCGAAGAGTTAGGTAAAACCTTACGCTTGTGGCCACATCGACTAAGAGGAGAGGGACACTATGTTGCTCGTCTCCGTAAGGCTGAAGGCCAGGAACACATGCCCGGTAAGATACGTCAACCTAAGGTCGACAAACAGGCAATTAAGTCTTTCGAAGAGTTCCAGACAAGCTATCTAACAAGTGAAATCGTTCAACATGACGGGTTTCTACAGTTTGGAGAGCAGCTTTATCTCCATCCTCTAGGGATGCCTTCCATTGATAAGCTTAAAGTGGTTCGCCCCGGTTGGCACCTAGGAACCGTGAAGAAAGGGAGATTTGAACCTAGCCACGCACTGGCTCTTGGTTTACAGAAAGAACAAGCTCGCCTAACCCATACTTTTCACCCAACAGACATGGATCTTCTAAGATATCTGAGAGGAGAATCCATTATGATCTATACGGAACAGAAGGGTTGGACATTGGTTTGTGTAGAGGAATTTCCTATTGGATGGGGTAAAATCTCAAATGGACAATTGAAAAACCACTATCCCAAGGGTTTAAGATGGGTATAGTAGAGTAATATTTTCAGCACATAAAATAAAAACCCATCAAGGACTATAACTTTGATGGGTCTTTTCTATGCGTATTTTTCTTTTATCTCTCTCGCACTTCTCTTGCTTCTTTTCGCTTCTTCTTCTTAATCTGTTCATTAATCGATTGCTGAATTCGTTTGCGTTTCTCCTGACTTTCTTGACGTTGCTTCTCAAGGACGGCTTTTTTCTTATAACCCGGCTTCACCTTTTTCTTATCCTGAGCTGGCCTTGTTTGATTCTCTGCTTTTTCCGGATGCTTTTCTTTTGGTAAATGATCCTTAGGAGTTCGTCCTGTTCGTTTATTTTCTGGCCTTGGCTTTCTTCTTTCTTTTCCTGGGATTTCTGCAAAGCCTTTTGTTCCACTAAGCAAACGTTCTTCAATCTTTTGCTTAATCGAAGTTTCAATCTTTTTCATAATCGACTTTTGACGAGGAGATACAAAGGTAATCGCTGTTCCTTCCTGTCCTGCTCTGCCTGTTCGCCCTACACGGTGGATATAGCTTTCGGGATCAGATGGCAAGTCGAAATTAAATACATGGGTAACACCTTCAACATCCACGCCACGTGCTGCAATGTCTGTACATACCATATATTGGAATTTAACCTTACGGAAGTTCTCCATCAGCTGTTCTCTTTTATTTTGAGATAATCCGCCATGCAAAGCTGCCGCCTCATAACCGGCTTGTTGCAGCTGCTCGGTAATAAACTCAACACGGTCCTGAGTATTCACAAAAATAATGGCTAAATATGGATTCAGGTCTTTTAATAAAGATTGAAGAGCTTCCACTTTCTCACTCTGGTTCACCACATAATAATATTGTTTTGTTTTTTCCGCTGTAGCTTGTTTCATCTCCACTTTAATGTGTGGTGGCTGGAACATAAAACGGTGAGCAAGCAGTCGCACTCGGTCCGGCATCGTAGCGGAAAATAAAAGAGTTTGCTTCTTCTCAGGTGTTTGTTGGATGATGGTCTCCACGTCTTCCTGAAATCCCATTTCAAGCATTTTATCTGCTTCATCTAGGACAAGCATCTTGATCCTTCCAAAATGCAACGTGCCCCTTCTCAAGTGATCCAGGATCCGTCCAGGGGTTCCGACAACGATATGTACTCTGTCTTGTAACTTATTAATCTGCGCCTGAATATCTCTTCCCCCATGCAGGCAAAGGACATTCACCTCCAAGTGCTTAGCTAAATCAGCTACATCTTCAGCAATTTGAATGGCTAATTCTCGAGTAGGCGTAAGGATGAGACCTTGTATATCATGACTGTTTTCTTGTAGCTTCTGAAGCATAGGGATAACAAATGCTGCTGTCTTCCCAGTCCCAGTCTGCGCTTGACCAATAAGATCCTTGCCTTCTAAGGCAAGGGGAATCGCTCGCTCCTGAATGGGAGTCGGTTCTGTGAAATAGAGGTCAGAAATGCCCTCTAGTATTTCTCGTTTTAATCCGAACTTTGCAAATCCTTTCATGGATTAGCTCCTTTCAATTGGTGTGCCCACCTTATTGTACCGCAATTTTCCTGCTAGGCAAGGATTACCTCTTCACTCTTATTATACTTGCCCTATTTTACTAAAGAAAAACAATGAAAAGCCGCTGCACCTATATGGCGCAACGGCTTTTTTACTAATGGTTTACAATACCCACCCGCTCTTCTTCTTTTACAACAATCTCTGGTCTTTCTTTATCTTGAAGGAAATATCGAATACTATCCAGTAGAGCTTGCCAGCTCGCTTCGATGATATTGGCTGAAACCCCGACAGTATTCCATTTCTCCTTACCATCCGAAGACTCCATGAGCACTCGAACCTTTGCCGCAGTAGCTCCACCTTCGTCGAGAACCCGCACCTTATAGTCGGCAAGATGCATATTTTTGATTGCTGGATAATAACCTTCCAATGCCTTACGCAGCGCGTTATCCAATGCATTAACAGGTCCGTTTCCGTCTCCTGCCGTATGCACTAACTCGTCCTGGATCCGAATCTTTACAATGGCTTCTGTATGGATGGCTGAATCAGCTGATTTATCCACTAATATTTTAAAGGACTCTAGAGCGAAGGGTTCAAATAGTTCACCCAAGCCTTCTTTAAGCAATAATTCAAAAGAAGCATCTGCTCCTTCATACTGATATCCAGCATGTTCCCTATCCTTGATCTTATGAATGAGAGACTTCGTTGCAGGATCAGACTTACTTAAATCAATATTAAGCTCCTGAGCCTTGAATAATAAATTGCTTTGTCCAGACAACTCGGATACTAATACTCTCCTGTGGTTTCCTACCTGTTCAGGTTGAAGATGCTCGTAGGTTTCAGGCGACTTAAGGATAGCGCTGACATGCATTCCACCCTTATGGGCAAAAGCACTTACGCCTGTAAACGGCTGTGTATTAGGCGGTACAACGTTAGCGATCTCATGTACATAACGCGATAAGTTCGTAAGCTGCTTCAATTGGTCTTCCTTTACACAGGAGTACCCTAATTTAAGTTGTAGGTTAGGAATGATAGAGATCAGGTTGGCATTCCCACATCGTTCCCCATATCCATTAATCGTCCCTTGCACTTGTCTTGCACCTGCGCGTACAGCAGCCAAAGAATTGGCGACGGCACATTCTGAATCATTATGGCAATGCACTCCAATAGGGGTTGTCACGGCTCGTTTTACCGTACGAACGACCTCTTCTAACTCATGCGGCAATGTTCCCCCATTGGTATCACATAAGACAAGCCAATCTGCACCAGCCGCTTCCGCACTCTTCAGGGCTTCAATAGCGTAATCTGAATTATGCTTGTATCCATCAAAAAAATGCTCGGCGTCAAAGATAACCTCGAGACCCTTTGATTTCAGAAATTTAACTGAATCATAGATCATGGATAAGTTTTCTTCCAAGGTTGTCTGCAAAGCATGGGTGACATGAAAATCCCATGTTTTACCGAAGATTGTAGCTACTGAAACGCCACTTTCAATAAGCTTGCACAAATTTTCATCCTGCTCTGCTGTCACCCCTTGACGTCTCGTGCTGCCGAAAGCCGTAATCTTAGCCTGAGTTAAAGAAAGCTGTTTCGCTTTCTCGAAAAATTCCATGTCCTTGGGATTGCTTCCAGGCCATCCTCCCTCAATATAACGGACTCCAAACTGATCCAATCGGATAGCAATCTTCAATTTATCGTCAACGGATAGACTAATGCCTTCACCCTGCGTCCCATCTCGTAAGGTTGTATCATAGAGTATTACCTGATCCAACTTCTGTTCCCTCCTGACTAACGCTCAAGTCAATTAATTATCTAATAAATTTATATATTTTGCATTCCAGTATAGCATAGGCAACTGGAACTGAAAACCTGATTTTTTTTTCATCCTTCTAGGAAGGATATAGTATAATGTACGAAAGTTACCCTTGAAAGAGGCGAGTAGAACATGTACCTATTAGAGACTTCGGTGCTAATTAAATTAGGAGCATCTATCGTCTTTGGCATGGTCATAGGTCTAGAGAGAGAACTTCGAAAGAAGCCTCTAGGCTTAAAAACATCCCTCGTAATCTGTGTAAGCAGTTGTTTACTAACCATTGTAAGTATAGAGTCAGCAGAACGATACGCTGAAGCTGCCATACGCCCAATGGATCCTCTACGTTTAGCAGCTCAGATTGTGTCAGGGATTGGATTTCTAGGTGCTGGAGTTATCTTAAGAAAACAAAATGATATCATCGTAGGTCTAACCACTGCTGCGATGATATGGGCTGCATGCGGACTAGGTATTGCCACTGGGGCCGGATTTTACTTGGAAGCTTTTGTGGGGCTTTGTTTGATTATTATCAGTGTTGAACTATTACCCATTATCATTAAGCTGGTTGGACCTGCTTCCCTAAGCGACAAAGAGATTAAGATGGACTTGACTGTAAGCAGGGCTGATAACCGCGTCGTTGACATCCTAAATGAAATTAAAGCTAGAGACATTAAAATTAAACATGTCCGTATTACGGATATTCGAACCGATTCCGGTAAAGAAGGGACCCATCAGGTTCAATTAGTCATAATGGTACATGAAGACCGCTTTACAGCAGAAATTTATCACGAAATGAAGCAAATTGATTTCATCCTTAGTGTACAGATTGAAAACCTCTCTCCTTCACGAAGATAAAGGGTGTCGAACCACAAGGTTCGGCACCCTTTTCCTCTAAGCCTGTATGGACGATGATTCCTTCCCGCGCTCAAAATGAAACCCGTCGACCACCTGACCTTGATGGTACATCCGAATATTCACCCATTCCATTGGGTCTGTAAGTGCTTCTTCAAAGACGCTCTTCATTAAGTGATGAGCTGTGTCCTCAGTAGGTTTAATCGCTAATTCAACGGTTACATCTACACCATCTTCGGAGTAGTAAAAAGTCGCCTCTCCTAATGGACGATCTTTTTCATCGACCAGATCAAAGACAACCTCCGCACGTTCCCTATCTTCATAGTCATCCTCTTCTTCTTCACGTTCGAGCATTTGAATGATGGAATCCGAGCTCTCGGTTTCTAAATCCATGTTCTCTTCTATATCTTCGGTCTCAATCTCTACTTCCTCATACTCCTGTCCGTTGACAAAAAAGGTAAAGTTATATTGATCAATAAGATCATGGTCATAATCCTTTAGTAGGACAGCCTCAATATCTTCCATAACCTGCTCAGTAGGTTCACTTGTAAAGTGAATATCACCAACAATTCGGGTACCTTTAATATCGACTACAGCTTCTGCTACAAGGTCTCCTTCGTCATCGTATACTTGGTATTCAATACCGTTCTTTCCTTGTCCTACAATCCAGCGTTCATAACCCGTTACCTCTTCACCAAGAAAATCGTCTTCCTCTACTTCTTCCTCATTCATTTCATCTGTGTAATCTTCTAATAATGAATATTGTCCAAAGAGAATATTGATATTATGGTCGGTCACATTCAAGGCATAGGACAAGCTGGTAATATAGGATTGAACCTCCTGAATAATACGATATACCTCACTTTGCTCCACATACTCCTCATCTAGATGAATGGTACCTGTGAGTAGGTCATTTTCTCTATAAATCAAATAAACGTCACCAATCCATTCTCCTTTACGGTGAATCGATAACGCTTCGCCCCCTGTTGTACGCAGTTCAGGGTACAATTCAATTTTAGCCATCTATTCCACTCCTTCCAGCATGTTCTTCCTCTATTTTGGGATAAATAAGAGAAGGATATACTGCGGAGGTGGAGTAGCATTGGAAAATATGAGTTTCACCATTCATGACATCACGAGGGACGTGGGGGTTAGCATTTCCGGACCAGCGCAACATCCCTGTGGAGCTGATTTATATTTAAAGGCCATTCTCGCCCTTATTGAACAGGCAGATCTAAGTGCAATGGCTGAGGATGGGTACCGAGATTTTGGGTTTCAATTCCATGTGGCTATTCTTAAACAACTTGTAAACCGAACCTTCATGGACACCCTTGACAGGATCCCTGATGATTTAGATTACGCCGAAGCGTTAATTCATGATATTCACCATTACCGGGAAGAAGGCTTGATCTAAGCTGTCTGCATGGCGGTGTCGTGGGTAGGGGATTGGCTTGGGAGACAATAACCGGAGAAGATTCCGCTAATTCTCGTTTTTATATAATTATAGGCAAAATAAGACCCATTTTTTCCGCTAAATCAGTAAAAAAGACGAAGTAAGACGCTTTTTGTGAAATAACGGAAATGTATTCCGTTATTTCACGCCCATTTCTTAATTATTTTAAAATAAAGGAAAAAAGTTCCTTTATCCACCAGATTGAGTTCTAAATCGCTTTTTCTCTTGATTTTCTCTCTTCTTGATGGCCCAACAATTGAACTTTGACCCAAAAGGCATTAAATAGTATTAAAGAGGCTGCGAATAGAAATACTCCTTGTAACCCAATCCAACCGGATAGCCAGCCTCCTAGCAGTGGACCTAGCATATTACCTAGAAATATACACATATTGCTGTAACCGTAAGTTCTGCTTTCCATATTCTTGGGAGCATAATGGCGTATTAGAGCATTGACGCTTGGCAACATCCCACCAATACACATTCCTAGTAAGAAGCGACACAGGAACAATTGCCACAACGATACAACAAAAGCATGAGGAATCAAGAACAAACCTGCACCTACTAAAGCGTAAAACAGGATATATTGGGAACCAATGCGATCCCCCCATTTTCCTAAAAAAGGAGAAAAAATCATAGTAGCGAGTCCTGTAATGGAGATGGCGGCACCGGCTAGCAAAGCCAGCATCTCTTGGCTTTTCCATAGCTCTTGAACGTAACTAGTGATAAAAGGAGTAGTTCCTAGCATCGCAATTTGGATTAAAAATCCTGAGGCAAAGAGAGCAGGAAGTGGTTTCGTTTTGAAGATCACCTTAAAGTCCTCTATGTAGCCTGTTTCTTCTACCTTTTTCTTATCAGGTTTATTAATCTCCGTTACCAAGCACGTAACCATCACCGCTGCAACAAACAATAATATCCCCATAACGAAGAAGATGCTTCTATAACCCATGGAATGGGCTAACAACCCGCCAAGAAGCGGACCGCAGACGGAACCACCTACCGCCGCCGCTTGGAGCGTTCCTAGTGCATATCCAGATCTCTCCTTTGGGGTATTGGTTGAGACCAAGGCAATGGATGCCGGTATAAACCCTGATATGGTTCCATTCAAAAAGCGAAGTATGAGTAAATGGATCGGTGAGGTGGCAAGGCCCATACAAGCAACCACAATCGCCATTCCAAACCCACTGCGAATGAGCATAATTTTTCTTCCATGACGATCAGCTAATTTCCCCCAGATGGGTGAAAACAAAAACGCCGATAAGAAGTTCGCACCAAAAATAACACCCGTCCAAAGGTGTAGTGCCTTCTCATCGACGATTCCCATTTCTTGCTGTAAATAAAGTGGTAAAAAAGGAATGACTAAACTCATGCCAGCCATGACTAAAAACTGGGCGAGACATAGTACCACTAAATTTCTTTTCCAAAGTTCCACTGTCAATCATCTCCATCCTGCTACTATTATACTTGGCTTTAGCCATATTGAAAAGTAGCAGGAGAAGGGTAAAAACCATTTAACTACCCTCCGCTTACTGGAGGAATAAACGCTACCTCATCTGTTTCACGGATAAGATCTGAGGCATTAGCATACTCTTGGTTAATAGCTGCCATACTCTTCCCGAGTAAGTCTGCCATAGCCGGATATCGTAAGGATAACTTTTCTCTTACCGTTTCTATGGATAATGGGCCCTGTCCTACTTCTAAATGAATCTCGGACGCTCCAGCTACTTCCGCTAACCCTGCAAACAGTAGAACACGAATCATCAGCTTTCCTCCTTTATCTCAGGCTTCCCTGTTGGATAAGCCACCTTTTCTTTCTGATCTCCAATCCAGCTCTGTCCATCTTCCCAATTTTCTTTTTTCCAGATGGGGACAATTTCCTTAATACGTTCAATCGCGTACCGACAAGCTTCAAATGAAGCATCACGGTGCGGACTAGAGACGGCAATCGCTACGGCTACTTCAGAAATGTCAAGATGTCCAATTCGATGAACAATCGCTACGCGGGCTTCTGGATGCATGGCTGTAATCTCATCGCCGATTTGCTTTAGCTTTTTCTCAGCCATCTCTTCATACGCTTGATATTCGAGATAAAGCGTCTTAAGCCCTTTCGTCATTTCCCTTACTGTACCGATAAACGTGCAAATCGCTCCTGCATTTGGATGTGAGACAAGATCAATAAGCGGTTGAATCTCGATTTGATCACGAGTGATAGCGAAGTTTTTCACCTAAAAGGCCTCCTGTCAACATTTAGTTCTTAAGAAAATCGGAGATAATTTGAAATAATTGCTCATATTGATCTTTTTCAACTACCGGTAGGATAGGGTGTTGGTAGGGAAACCAAGTAGAAACCGCTATAATTTCATTCGCCTGGTCAAGAAGCGGAAGGTCCCCCTCATTTCTTAGCAGGACAACTTTAGGGTAGCTCTCAAACTTGTAACCTTCTACGATCACAAGATCAACCCCACTCATACGAGTTAACAAGTCGTCCAAACTCGAAGATTGCTGTTCCATGATGGCTGTTTTATCCTTCGAGGAAATGGCTACAATCTGAGCCCCTGCTTCTCTATGAAGCCAAGTGTCCTTTCCTGGGTAGTCCACCTCGAAGTCGTGGGCATCGTGCTTAATGCTCCCTACTTTCCAACCTAATTCAGAAAAACGACGAATCATCTCGCAGCTCGTCGTTGTCTTTCCGCTATTTTTATAACCTACAATCTGTATAACGGCTTTTTCTGTCATGCTGTCCCCCCAGTATGGAAGTTGTGTTACTTCTTATTTTCCGTTACTTGCTTTACCGTGTTCTTAGCTTCATCAATCTCTTCTCGTACATCTGCTGTTAACTCATTGGTCGATTTCTTAAATTCTCGTAGTGTTTGGCCAAAAGCTCGTCCGATCTCCGGAAGTTTCTTGGGTCCAAAAATGACTAAAGCAATGACAAGAATCAGAATAAGACCTGGAATTCCTATATTTGTAAACATACAACATCACTCCTTTTTTGTTAAGAGGTTTTTTCCTCCATGTCACCTAACCATTTCTCGTCCTCTTCTAACTGCTTCTTGTAAATTCCTTTCGATAACCAAATACTAAACTCATATAAAAGCAACAAGGGAATGGTCACAAGAAAATCAGAAATAATCTCGGGCGGCGTTATCGTGACAGCTACTAAAACAAGAACAAAATAGGCTAATTTTCTCATCTTTGCTAACCTAATAGGATTAAGGATCCTTAAACGGGTAAGGAAAATCACAAGAACAGGAAGTTCAAACAAAAGCCCAAAAGGTAACACAATCGAGAACATAAAACTGAAATATTGTGTGATACCAAACATTTCCTCTGCCTGTAAGGTTTGGGTCATAATTAACATAAACCTGGTAACCATAGGAAATAAAATATAATACCCAAATCCAATCCCTAATACAAATAATAAGGTCGCTCCCGGAATAAAGCGCAAGGCTATTTTCTGTTCAGACTTCTTCAAACCTGGTTTTACAAAAGCCCAGATCTGATAGAGAAAGAAAGGAAGAGAAATAATAAGACCTAAAACAAGGGAAACCTTAACGTAAACGGATAAAGCATCGGCAATACCGAAGACATGCCATTCTAAATGCTTGGCCGCAGGATCATTCTTCAAATGATTGACTACTTGTCCTGAAAATACAAATCCAGCGATCATGGCAAGGAAAAAGAATACTAAGCAATAAATAATTCTTTTTCTCATCTCGGCAAGATGTTCCGTAAGCTGTACATCTGATCTTGTTTCTTCTTTATTCATTTCACACCTCCTTTTAGCTTATTTGGAACATTTTTTTAGGAAAGTTATAATTAAAAGCATTTTGTTCCTTTTGGACCTATGATAATATTTAATAATAACTACTGTGAAGGGAGGTCATACATTGGAAAATATAACTGATAAAACCTTTTTCCAATTGATCCCAAATGAATTCCGTGAAGAGATCAATGCGATTGCCGTCGATGTCAATTACCCTAAGGATACCATACTTTACATGGATGGAGAAAAAGCTGAGAATCTCTACTTCATTCGTTCCGGTAGTGTGAAGATCAGTAAAACGACCCTTGAGGGAAAAGAGCTGACTCTTTATATTTGTAAACCAGGAGAACTGATTGGAGAACTAGCCCTTTTTCAGCCTGGAATAACCTATACCTCTACCGCAGAGATGCTAGAGGACGGAAGCGCTGGAATTATAGCTAGATCAAGCTTAGAAGATCTCCTGACACGCAACAGTAAACTAGCCGTAGAGTTTATGAAATGGATGGGAATTGCTTATCGCCGCAATCAATCGAAGTTTAGGGATCTAATGCTCCTTGGTAAGCACGGTGCTCTTTATTCTACACTGATCCGAATGACCAATACTTATGGGATTAAGGTCAAGGACGGTGTCCTTATTGATCTCTTCTTAACCAACAAAGATCTTGCCAATTTCATCGGGACCACCCGTGAGAGTGTAAACCGTATGTTAAATGAGCTTCGCAAGAATGAAGTCATTAGTGTTGATAATGGCTTTATTACTGTTCATAATATCACATATCTTAAAGAATTTTTAGAATGTGATGGTTGCCCTGAAGATATTTGCCGAATTTAACTTTCTTAAAACAAAAAGATTCCTGCGAGGAATCTTTTTTTACTTTTCCATCTGTAACAAATACCCCCTTAGCATAGGGAATAACCCGCTCTCCTCTTCAAAGATGTGAGTGACTGTTTGCGTAAGGAATCTTTTAGTTTTCACAAACACTTCTTCATCCAATTGCTCTCTTTCTTCACTAATGTGCATACGCAATTGCTTCTTAATAGCCAGTAGATCCTCTTCCATCTGCACGTGTTCATCTTCTACGTAATGAGCCATTTCTGGAGAATGATACATTTTCTCAACGAGAGGAACAATCACTTCCTCTTCCTGCCTGCTGTGCTCCATGAGCTCTGCTTTCAGTTTCACTAGTTTATCTAATACTTCTTGGTATCCCTCCACGTTTCCAGTTGATTTAATCCGCTCCAACGCGAGCTGGGCTTCCTTAGCCGTTGCTTTTATTTGTTCATGTTGTTCTAGAAAGAGCGCAAATGAATCAGTTATATTCATCGTTCCTTCCCTCTTTCCCATAGATTTTTGCAAAGTAACCTTGCATTGTGTTATACGTATCTGTATAGAATTCTCTATTCATATAGTAATTTACTATACGCTATAGCCAACGTCTGTTAAGTTTATCACAAACCTGAATAGATCAAGCAAAAGAGAGGAAGAAAACGATTGAGCATTGAACAAGCATTAGAGCGATTTCGATACGCCCTGTTCCTAGGAGTTGAACCACCTGAGGAATATACAGCAAAAACTCAAGAAGAGTATATTGAGCACTATGAACAGCAAATCGAACGAGACCCAGCAAAAGAAAGAAAACTTATCACACGACTGTCCGCTCCTTTACTACAGGTATACCGAAAACAAGTAGAGCAATTAGCCCGAATGGAACAGCTGATCTCAGGCGATCAATCCCCCCTCATATTTAGCGATGAGGATATACTTGAAGAACTGTACGATGAACTGTCTAACATCGAAACAGAAGAAGAGTGGGTCGTATTTAAGAGCCGCGTTGTCTCCACTTCATAGAAACTACCCATCCGGATATCGGAATATCCGGAGTTTTTTTCATATAAAAAATAAGCGGAATTGCTCCGCTTAATCTCTTTTCCATAATCGTCCCTGCCATGCATTCCTTTGACGCAATTCACGTTCGATTCCATTTAGGACTTCCCACTTTCTTCTACTCCACATCGGTCCAATCAAGAGTTCTGGAGGCCCATCTCCCGTTAAACGGTGAATAATCATTTCTGGTGGTAGGATCTCTAATATATCAACGACCAAACGTGTGTAGGTTTCCTGATCCAAAAATTCTAATCCTCCTTGTTCCCACAATTTGACTAACGGAGTCTTCTTAAGCAGGTGCAGCAAATGAATCTTAATGCCTTGAACAGGGAGGTTTGCGACAGCTTTAGCCGTCTCCATCATCATCTCTTCCGTCTCACCTGGCAAGCCTAAGATGATATGAGAACAAACTCGAATATTGTGCTTCCTCAATTTTTCTACAGCTTCTACATAGGTCTCAAAGTCATGAGCTCTATTAATGAGTTCCGCTGTTGATTCATGAACGGTTTGTAAGCCTAGTTCAACCCATAGATACGTTCTTTGATTCATCTCTGCTAGATATTCTACAACATCATCAGGAAGACAATCTGGCCTAGTTGCAATGGCTAATCCAACTACATCCTCTTCTAAAATGGTTTCGTAGCACTCCCTCAATTCTTCTACTGGAGCATAGGTATTGGTATAAGCCTGAAAATAGCCAATATACTTTGCCTCAGGCCACTTCGTATGCATTCTTTCTGCTACATCATGAAACTGCTTTTTTAGATCGTCTCTTCTTGCGCCGGCAAAATCTCCTGAACCTCTAGCGCTACAGAATGTACATCCCCCAATGGCTACTTTTCCATCTCTGTTCGGGCAGGTGAATCCCGCATCAAGCATGACTTTAAATACCTTAGCCCCGAATCGTTCTCTTAAGTGATAATTCCAAGTATGATATCGTTTATCTCCCCACATCTGCGGAGCAATCGGTTGAATAGTATTCAATTTAATCTCTGCCCCTTTCTCTACAACCTTACACGAGAACCATTCCATTATAAACTAACATTAAGACCTGAGAAAACACATCGTTTCCGTAGTATTCCCTTGACAATATGGTAAAATTATTGCTATACGAATTAACTAATTGGAGATGATATAAATGAATCTTGCAAATCCTAGTCGTGAAAATATGGTGCATATGCTTAATGAGCTACAAAAGAAATTAACAATGGCTAATACCTCCGTCATGAATCCTGATGCTTTTGAATTAGATATTTATGAGGATCTGCTAGACCTCTTTGAAATGGTCATGCGTAAAGAACGATTTAGCATCAGCGAGATGGAAGCCATCGTAAGCGAACTAGGGAGTATGCGAAAAAAATAAGAGGGACAATTATGAAATATGATGTGATTATCATTGGTGGAGGCCCTTCAGGTCTCATGGCGGCTGTTGCAGCCGGACGTTCTGGAAGCAAAGTTCTTCTGTTAGATAAAGGAGACAAGCTCGGAAGGAAATTGGCGATCTCCGGTGGCGGACGTTGTAATGTAACGAATGCAGGGAGTATTGATTTCATTATTAAGAATATCCCCGGTAATGGGCGTTTCCTACATAGTGCGTTTTCTGTTTTCAATAACAAGGATATTATTGAATTCTTTGAAGGGCTAGGCATCCCCTTAAAAGAAGAAGATCGTGGAAGGATGTTTCCCGTTACAGATAAAGCGAAAGATGTTGTTAATACTCTCATTAATCAAATTAAATTACTTAAAGTAGAGATTCTAACAAACGCCCCAGTAGATAAGGTCTTATATGAGGACCACGAGGTGAAGGGCATCCGATTAAAAGACGGGAAGCTCCTTGAAGCACGCTCCGTTGTCATAGCCGTAGGGGGGAAATCAGTTCCACATACAGGGTCAACGGGAGATGGATATGAATGGGCTCAGGAGGCTGGTCATACCATTACAGAGCTTTATCCGACAGAAGTACCGCTAACGTCGAAAGCACCGTTCATACAACAACGGGTACTTCAGGGACTCTCTCTGAGAAGTATCCACTTAGCTGTGCTAGATCCGCTCAAACACAAGAAAATTATCGAGCATGAAGGCGACATCATCTTTACTCATTTCGGATTATCCGGACCCGCTGCACTCCGTTGTAGTCAATTTGTCATCAAGGCCTTAAAAAAACATGGGGTTAAAGAAATCTCCGTGCTAATTGATCTATTTCCTACTAAAAAAGCAGATGAGATCATGGAGGAAATTCAGCGTAAGACAACGGAAGAACCGAAGAAAGCCATTAAAAATGTACTAAAAGGATATCTTCCAGAACGGTTGATTCCTTTACTTTTAGAATGGGCAGATATAGATGAGAGTACAACTTCTGCTCATCTGCCTAAAGATGGACTTGAAAAGCTTTCAAGATTATGTAAGGAGTTTCCAGTGCCTGTCAATGGTACATTATCCATTGAGGAAGCCTTCGTCACAGGTGGAGGGATCAACCTTAAAGAGATCGAACCTAAAACCATGAAATCTAAAATCATGCCAGGGCTTTTCTTTTGTGGAGAAATTCTAGACATCCATGGGTATACAGGTGGTTTCAATATTACCGCTGCTTTTGCTACCGGATATACGGCAGGACAAGGCGCAGCCGAATATAGTCGAAATGAGCAAGAACTTGCATTATTTCCTGTGGAATAAATAAAAAAACTTGGTTGACATTTAAAAAGTATGTCGTCAACCAAGTTTTTTTTTGTACTAATGGATCTGAGGCTCTTCTTCGCGAATTTTTTCTTCTTTCTTAATGACGGGATACTCAAAGGTCTTAACTTCCACCTTTGTCTTTTCCTTTTCTTTAGCGGATTGGGTAATTCCTACCAGTAAACTGGATAAGCCAAATCCAAACAACCCCCAACCAATGGGATTATCCACCAAATTGTCTTTTGGATTAGCTCTGCGCATAGGCATCATGAACAAGCCTAAAAGAGTAAAAACTCCTCCAAACAATAGCATCATTAACCCTCTTTGCATATCTGCATCCCCCCTCTTTGTTATTTAGTATGAAGAACTAAACAGCCTGCTATCCTTGGAATTAACTTCCCTTAATGAAATCTACATATATTCCTTTAGGTGTTTATAAAGAAATGTAGTATAATATCTAGGTTGAATGTAAAACTTTCTATGTAAGAGAACCCGAAGGAGCACAATAATGAAAAGAGAAGATTTACGTAATATTGCCATCATTGCACACGTTGACCATGGAAAAACGACTCTTGTGGATAAACTTTTACAACAGTCTGGGATATTTCGTTCTAACGAGCAAGTCCATGAACGCGTTATGGATTCCAATGACTTGGAGAGAGAACGCGGTATTACTATATTAGCGAAGAATACAGCGGTCAATTACAAAGGGCATACAATTAACATCTTGGATACCCCAGGCCATGCTGACTTCGGTGGTGAAGTAGAACGAATTATGAAGTTAGTTGACGGTGTACTGTTAGTCGTCGATGCCTTTGAAGGCTGTATGCCACAAACTCGATTTGTTCTAAAGAAAGCCCTTGAGCAACAGTTGACCCCCATCTTGGTTATTAACAAGATAGATAGGGAGAATGCCCGCCCTGAAGAAGTGGTAAATGAAGTTTATGACCTTTTTATTGATCTTGATGCCACTGAAGAGCAATTGGAATTCCCTGTTATTTACGCTTCTGGAATTAACGGTACTTCAAGTACTGATCCTAACCAACAGAACGAGAATATGGAATCCTTGTTCGACGCTATTATTTCCCACATCCCTGCTCCAGAAGTAGATGTGGATGGACCTTTACAGATGCAAGCAACGATCCTAGACTATAATGACTATCTAGGAAGAATCGGTATTGGCCGTATTCACCGCGGGGTTATCCGCAAGGGTCAAATGGTTGCCCATATTACTCGTGATGGTTCCATTAAGCAAGTGCGTATCGTCAAGCTATTTGGTTTTGCTGGCTTGAAACGAATTGAAATTGAAGAAGCTAAAGCGGGGGACCTTATCGCTGTACCAGGTCTTGCTGAAATTTACGTAGGGGAGACGATTGCTGATCTCGAAAACCCAGAAGCTTTGCCTCTTCTAAAGATTGATGAACCTACTCTTAAGATGACTTTCTCTGTCAATAATGGACCATTCGCAGGTAAAGAAGGGAAGCATGTTACCTCCCGTAAGATTAGAGACCGTCTGTACCAAGAGTTAGAAACCGATGTAAGTCTTCGTGTTGAGGATTCTGAAGGCGGAGAATCCTTCGAAGTATCTGGTAGAGGGGAACTACATCTTTCTATCCTTATTGAAACCATGAGAAGAGAAGGCTACGAGTTGCTGGTCTCTAAGCCTGAGGTAATTATCCGTGAAATTGACGGAAAGAAAATGGAACCAACTGAGCGTGTATTAATTGATGTTCCAGAAGAATTTACTGGTAATGTCATGGAGTCTCTTGGCTACCGAAAAGCTGAAATGATCAACATGGTTAATAATGGATTTGGAGCAGTTCGCTTAGAGTTCCTTATTCCATCTCGTGGCTTAATTGGCTACCGTACGGAGTTCATGACTTTAACTAAGGGTTATGGAATCCTAAACCATTCTTTTGACAGCTATCAGCCTTATATTGCTGCACAAGTGGGCGGTCGCCGAGTGGGAGTCCTCATCTCCCACGAAACAGGAGTCGCTACAACATATGGACTTCTTTCAGTTGAAGATCGCGGTTATATGTTTATTCATCCTGGAACCAATGTTTATGAAGGGATGATCGTAGGCGAACACAACCGTGACAATGACTTGGTCGTAAACGTGTGTAAAGAAAAGCATGCAACAAACGTAAGAAGCGCGACGAAAGATGATACTGTGAAACTTAAAACGCCTAGAACCTTGTCTCTAGAAGAAGCTTTAGAGTATCTTAACGATGACGAGTTCTGTGAGGTAACACCTAAATCTGTTCGTTTGCGTAAGAAGTACCTTAAGAAGAATGAACGTGAAAGTGCTAAGAAAGCACAACGATATGGAGTTACCCAATAAATAAGCTCTTCATAAAGAAAGAGGACCCTCGAGGGTCCTCTTTTTTCTTCTATTATCCTTGTGCTCCCTCTACCGGCTGTTGCGGTTCTGCTGGCTTCGGATTAGGTACAGGAGCTGGCGCAGGTGCTGGCGGTTGTAACATTCCTGGAGATTCTGCCGGGGCTGGTACTACAGCCGGTGAATCTGAAGGAGGTGAAGCCGGAGTGGATGGTTCTGGTTGTTGTGGTTGTTGTGGTTGTGCCGGTTGAACCGTTCCGCTTGGATTATCTTGTTGAACAGGTGGATCCATTGGAACGGGTTGTTCGGTTGGCTCAACTGGTTCTGCTGGTTTATTAGTTGGTTCTTTTGCAGGTGCTTCCTGTGCTTGGTTCTTAGGAGTGGTTGGAGTCTTGGCCGGTTCTGCTTTCTTGATTGGAGTTGACTTCGTTGACCCTCCATCTACACGCAAATTGGACTCAAACTTAACCCCTTCAATTCCCATCTCATGTTGGAAAGAATATTGAATTTGCTTTAGGTTTTCCTTCGGTATGATCGTATGAGAACTTGCTCGATCCCAATATCCGCCTGTATCTAAGCTCGCAATATTCTCAGAACCAACGGATTTGAAATCCATGACCAGCCCTCTAATTTGATCCTTAGATAGGTCTGTACGCGCGTGCTCCCCTGCTACATTCAGTACGCTGAAGAAGCTCGAAATCCCCGTAAAAGATTTCATCTTATCAACCATGCCTTTAACTACGATTTGCTGTCTTTGTCCTCGATCGAAGTCAGAAGAGTAATACTTCGGGCCTCTGTTATCTAAGCGATGACGCACATAATCTAGGGTCTGTTTACCATCTAATGATTGTCGTCCTGCTTCTAAGTTGATGTTCGTTCCGTCGGTTGGATCCGTATATTTCATACTTTTTTCTACGTCGATTTCAAGTCCACCCAACTTATCGACAACCTTAGTAAAGCCTTCGAAATCCACCATAGCATAATAATGGATAGGAATCCCAAGGGCCTCCTCTAATGTCTTCTTCAATAACGTTGTACCTGTTTCGGTAACGGGTTTACCGGTTTGTTCGGCTAGGCGACGCTCGCGCTCGCCTTTTGCATAGACGGAGTTAATCTTATGATAACCTTTATACCCTGGTATCTGTACCCCCGTATCCCGTGGGATAGACATCATGGTCACATGTTTCGTTTTCGGATTCAGAGCGGCTACAATGAGTACATCTGTATTCATTGTCCCAAGGCCTTCCCTAGAGTCCTTCCCAATCATAACAATAGAAATTGGATCTTGGTTATAGTTGACTGGTTTGGTCGTTTCTTCTTTAATTACTCCTGGTTCAGCTTCTATGGTAATATCATCTAAGAAATCTTCAACCTTCCACCAAACAGCCCCTGCCGCGATCGAAGCGAAGAGAAAGAAACTTAGGAGCATTCCAATCCATCGTCTTTTCTTTTTTGTCTTCTTCGTCTGTTTATTCTTTAAAGATCGATTTGTTTCAATTTGCATTGTTGTACCCCCACGCAACTAGATCATACCCATTAAAGCATAATGTACAACCATAAATTTAGCAATATCCTTTGTATGGGAAGACTTGTTTTTTCCCATACTATTAATTTATTCGAAAATGATCTACCCAATCAGACGGTAAAGAAGCAGAAAAAGTTTCATTCCTAAAAAAACAAAAGAGACTGATCTAGACAGCCTCTTAATCGTTCTCAGTTTAAATTTATCGGATAGCTTCCTCCGTTTTTGCATCAAAGAAATGAGACTTGTTCATATCGAATGCTAAGTCTACGTTTTCTCCACGCTTTTGCACTCCTCTTCCTTTCACACGTGCCGTAATGCTGTTCTTACCAACCGTGAGGTAAAGGAAAATTTCAGCTCCCATATTCTCGGCCACATCAATACTTGCTGTGAATTTAGACTGAGGAGCAGACTCTAGGAAAACTAGTTCGTCATGAATATCCTCAGGGCGTATGCCAAACGTGACTTCCTGATTTACGTATCCTTTTGTACGCAAGATCTTAGCTTTACCTTCTGGAATAAGAACATGGAACCCTTCGTTCTTGAAGAATAAGCTTCCACCTTCTTCTACAATTTTACCTTCAATAAAATTCATAGCAGGGGACCCAATAAATCCAGCTACAAACTTATTGGACGGAAAATTATAAATTTCTTGTGGAGTGGCTACTTGTTGAATAACGCCATCATACATCACCACAATACGGTCACCCATCGTCATTGCTTCCGTCTGGTCGTGGGTAACGTATACGATTGTCGTTTCTAATCGCTTGTGCAACTTACTGATCTCTGTGCGCATCTGTACACGGAGCTTGGCATCGAGGTTGGAAAGCGGTTCGTCCATTAAGAAGACTTGAGGTTCACGTACAATTGCTCGACCTAATGCTACACGTTGGCGCTGCCCTCCGGATAGAGCCTTCGGCTTACGATCTAATAAATGTTCAATATCAAGGATTTTAGCAGCTTCCCTTACACGCTTTTCAATCTCGGCTTTCGGGAACTTTCTTAGTTTAAGCCCAAATGCCATATTATCGTAGACGTTCATGTGTGGGTATAAGGCATAGTTTTGAAATACCATGGCAATATCGCGATCTTTCGGTGCTACATCATTCACTACACGATCACCGATATAAAGTTCACCTTCAGAGATATCCTCTAAGCCCGCAATCATCCGGAGAGTTGTCGATTTCCCGCAACCGGAAGGACCAACTAATACGAGGAATTCTTTATCTGCTACATCTAAATGAAAATCTTTTACTGTCAGTGCGTTATCTCCATACTTCTTTTTAATATGATTAAATTTCAATCCTGCCACTTGGTTTCCCCCTGCCATTGGTTAATTCTTACTCCTATTGTAACCAGAATCGAGCCTAACTCCAATTGGACAGGTTAAACAAAATTAGCGATAGGACTTTGGTCAATCTGTATGAAAGCCCTTGCAAAGAATCATCGCTAAGTAGACAAGATAGGCCTCCCGGCCGTTTCTTAAATCTCGTCCCGTCTCTTGCTTGAACCGTTCAATTCGATATAGAAGGGTATTCCTATGAATATAAAGTTTCCTTGCTGTTTCACTAACATTAAGATTCTCCTGGAGAAACACTTGAAGGGTAGAAAACAACTCTCCATTGACTTGTGACAACCCTTTTTCCCCTAGCACTTGCTCAACGTATCTCTTTACGCTTTCTTCAGGAAGATCAGACAGCATTAGCTCTAAAGGCATTTTCCAAGAAAAATACACACGGGCTTCTGGATCAAATTTTCTTCCAGCGTAGCACAGGTTTTTACCTAAATGAAAGGCTCCTGACCAATGGTGGATATCATGGACAGGGAGGGTAAATGACATTCGAACATGTTCCAATCCTTCCTCTAGCAAAAGCTCTGTCAACCCGCGCCCCAGTTCTTCTAACGCTTCCTGGTCTAACGGATCTAGAGCTAAGTCTCCTATCGATATGAAGAAATATCCTTGTAAATCACTTATATCTCCAAACACTTTTCCCTCAAAGTAGGATTCAATCATGGAAGAGAGGCCACTCTCTGCCTTCTCCATTTCGAGGTACAGAGGCATATAAACTTTATTATCATCCAATCCTAACTGCCTTGCTTCTTGAACCATTTGTACGATTGGTTTTCCGTCCATTAAATGATGAAAGAAGTCTAACACGCTCAATCCCTTAGAATAAGCGGAAGATGCCTCTAGAAGGAGCAATTCAATAAGCTGGATAGATTGAGGGTGCAACAATTTTAAAGGGTAAGCTACACATTGATTGATTTCAAATTGGAAGAGCAGCTCGTCCCCTAGCCTCCAACTCTGACCGATTTGCATCTGTGCCCTCGTACTTCTGACTTCTCCTCTTTGACCTATAATCCTATTCAATTGGTCTATCAATACATGCCCTTCTCTCAATTTTTAAGGTCTCCTCTCCTTCATCCACTTCACCATCGCATCCATAACCTCTTGCCTCTCCGGTTCACTCAGAAGTTCATGGTAAAGTCCCGGCCACAAGGTAAACTCTTTATCCGTAAGTTGTACATTGTCTATCCACTTCTTAGGGGCAGACGAATCAATGATAAGATCTTGACCCGCT
This sequence comes from Ammoniphilus sp. CFH 90114, assembly GCF_004123195.1. Lineage (NCBI taxonomy): Bacteria > Bacillati > Bacillota > Bacilli > Caryophanales > Paenibacillaceae > Ammoniphilus > Ammoniphilus sp. CFH 90114. The sequence goes on along the minus strand of NZ_SDLI01000007.1, from coordinate 196,941 downwards.
TGATGAATGGCTATAGGAACATCTGGGAAAAGCACCTTCTCTTCCCAATTTCTTTGCATATGAACTTGAAGTTCTCGATACCACCGTACACTTACTCCCTTCACTCTTAAGGGATCATTCTCGATGATCCGTCGAGTTTCAATATTACGGGTAACAGCCTCTGTTGTCACTTCTGAGGGAAGGACTAGAGAAGGATAAAAAACATTAAGACTTTTTGCTATCCATTCTTTCCATGCAGGAACTCTAACCTTCAATGCAAAACAAGGAGAGGATAGGATGACGCCGCTCGCTTCTCTTTTCTTTACTTCCATAAATCTACTTACCACCAACCCTCCCAAACTATGCCCAAAAATAAAGGGAAGATGATGAGACTTCCTTCTAAACGCTTCATACCAAGTATCCACTGCATCTATATAATCGTCAAACTGATGGATATGGCCTCGTTTTCCAGGGGACTGACCGTGCCCAGGCAAATCCCCCCCCCATACATCAAGTCCAGCTTGATTCCACTGATCTACCGCCCATTTATAGGCACCTACATGCTCACCAGATCCGTGAACCAACAGAACAGATCCCCAAACCGGCTCGCTTCCGGGTGAAAAAAAGGTAAAAGTCTTCAATGTAAGTTACGCCTCCTACCATTTACTGAAATTTAACGAAATTTTAACATTAATTATCTTCAAAAATTCGACTCAATTTCTCTAAAAACAATTTTCTTTTGGTTTCAAAAACCTTTATAATATAAGTTATAGTGTTTTTTGAAGGGGGACGTTTTAGTGATTGAATACAGCAATGTAGACGCTAGATTAGAAGGGCGCCTAATGGAATTATACAAGGTTCACCGTGAAAGAGCTGAAAAGATTGACTGGAGCTATCATGATTTTATCCCTTGGGACAAGGCTCGATGCTTTAAGAAAGAACCATGGGAAGAAAGTCAAAGAACTCTACCCACAGCTATTTATACAGCTATTGAAACCGCCTTACTGACAGAAGTGAATCTTCCTTGGTTTACGACTCATCTTAACGTGACCTTCAAGGGTGCTTTAGAGCCTCTGGTAGACTTTATTCATACTTGGGTATCTGAGGAAGATCAACATTCCAGCTTATTAGAAACTTATCTCATTATTACTCGTAATGCAAACCCTCATGAACTGCGTAAGCTTAGAAAGCACGTGGTTGAGCAGGGATTTGAATGTGAGTTCCCTGAACCAGTACAAGTCATGGCATATACCGCTATTCAAGAGCTTGCAACGATGGTTTACTATAACAATGTTGCTAAAGTGGCACAGAACTATGATCGCGATTTAGCCACGTTGCTTAGACGCTTAGCCAAGGATGAAAGCTTACACTACGCCTTCTACAGAGATGCGGTTAAGGCTCACCTTGAGTTGGATCCTAATTATGTTTATCATGTCTCTCATGTATTGCTCAACTTTGGTATGCCCGGTAGAAACATGCCGGATTTTGAAGATCGCATGAAGGTCATTGGACATGAAGCGAATTATGGACCAGAGCAGTATTTTCTTCAGGTGGTTGATGTTCTTGTTGAGTTCTGGGGTATTCGTGAATTAACGCCTTCTCACTCTGAGGCAGAAGAAGCGAAGAACAACATGTTGAAGCACCATGATCGACTCAAGAAAATTTCAGAGAGAGCTGCACGAAAAAAAGCAAATGCATAACACCAGGTAGATTTTACCTGGTGTTTTTTCTTTCCAATAAAATTCAAACCTGGGTTACGATTAGAAGGGAGGATCTTCATCATTCCTTCCAGCTGCGACTTCTGTGTAGCCGTTTGAACGGAATTGCTTATTTGTGATCTTATGCATAACCTCTTCCAACTGATCAGGGCGTAGTAGTTCAATAGGAGAGATGCCCTTATCAAACTGAAAGGAGTCACCTTCAATCAGGACGACATAGCGATTTCCAATTTTAGCAAAGTGTATATTCTCTCCGTATTCCGATAACATGGACTTAACCATGACAGCATCAAGTTTGAATTTCATTTCCAAGTCCGGCTTTGCCTCAACCAGAGCTTGTGTTGCAGCCTCTACTTGATCTGGTGTCCACTTCTCCTGTAATTCTCTCTCTTTCTTTCCTGCCCATAAGTCCATTTCTTCGAGTTCCTTTTCCTTTTCTTCTTGCTCGACGGGAAAAGACTCCTCAATGAACTCTTGAACCATCCCCATGACCTGTGTATTCATCAACTCTGGTACAGAGGGCTCATAATCCACATACTTTAAAAAATCCTCAAAATAACGAGCGTGAGAAGACTGGAATATTTTCAACTCCCATTCATTTACCATTCCTTCTTCAGGCATATAAGGATAAAGGATGGATTTAATATTCTTCGCACTAATCGCCATCTGGACTTCCTGAATGATAAAGTCATCTGCAATTCGGGCGATCTTATTTTCAAAATCACACTTCATGATGAAGATGAATGGTTCATCAAAATATTTGGTGAGCTTTGCTCTTGCGATAATTAGGGCGCCCCCTCGACTAGCTGAGGTTTGAATATAAGCTCGAATCATATCATCTGTGGCTTTTTTGAAGTCCTCTATGCTCTCTGCCTTCTTTAGTCTGTAGAACATGTTATAGTTGGGGTTGCTGTCTAACCCATGACCTGGTTCTACAATAAACTTCCCAATTTTCGTTGGTGCTTGATCTGTTTTAGGAGTTCGTTCTGCCTTTCTTTTTACTGTTCTTGCAAACTCCCCTTCAAGAAACCACATGACATTACTTTCCTGGTAGCTGTTTTCATCGAATGTCTGGTAGTGCCTATAGGATGGAGAGGCCTGTTCTCCTTCTCCCTCCATTTTCACTACAAAAAACGAAAGATACTCAACCTTAAAATCCATATTGTCGTTTTCCCCTTAACCTAAGAGAATAGTTATCTTTTTAGACTTCATTATTATATCAGCTTTTCAAAAAGAAAAAGGACCACAAATCAATTTTATGCATGTATATTTTTGTCATAATATCACGTTTTCTGGATATATTTTAGCATTGGGGGAATTGTATTTTTTCCATGGTTAAAAAGGGGGAATTACGGTGGATGAGTTCCAAACTGAAATATACACAATATCAAATATAACTGCGCTCGAGGATATTAAAAAAATCATCAAAGACCAAGTGGTTGATCCTACAATATGTTGGCAAGAACGAATGTTGTTGTATCGTAAAGTTCAGGTGATTAACGAGCGAATAACGTTTCTTGGTGAAACAAGAAAAAAAGAAGCCTTATGAAAATTAAAGGCTTCTTTTCGCATACTCAATCCAATTAGGTATAAAAAATATCGTCTAAACAAGCTAATTCTCCATTTTCATCTAGCTCATAAAAAGTAATCTTTTCACCAAGTTTCATTTCTATAAAGCAGTCAGAGCAATAAAAGTACTTAGGGGCTACTTGTCCAACATTTATTCTTTGACAATTAGGGCACCTAACAATTCGATCTCCTTCTACACAACGATCTAAAAACTGATCTACTGGCATGACATCCATTCATTTTCACCTCATTCACGATGATCCACTCTTCTATCACTCAGTATAGACAAGAGATTCGTCCGTTAATCCTCTATTTGAAAAGGAATAGAGTAAAACGCTGCGGTAAACAATATGGTTAGTTTTACATGCACTATACTCAAAGGAGGATCAACATGAAGCAAAATCAAAACAATGATATGATCACACAAACGGCAAAAACGATTAAGGATGGAGCCGATACCGCATTTGATACCGTAGAAAACGCCGTTGCTGGGGCCGCGCAGGCCACCCAACAAGGTTTAGAAGCTGTAGAAAGTACTGCCATGAATGCAGTTGACCAGATGGCGAGTGCAGCAAAAAATATGGCGAAACGAATGAATAACACGAATCGAGAGAACTAGCCTAAGCTAGTTCTTTTTTATGTATTCTATTTTTGAATGTGATTTTTATCATAGCTGAGGATAAAAATCCATGTTAGCATCATGGTAAGCGTAAAAACATCGAAAACTAAAACCGAGAGGATGCTTCTCCTATGAAATTAGAATTATTGTTACCTATTTTCCGCTCCCTTCAAGATGACACTAGAATCAGTGTCTATAACTATCTTGTAGAACACCAAGAGACATTTAATTGTCAAGAGCTTGCTGCCGTTTTTAGTATTCACCCTAATGTTATGAGAGACCATTTAAAAACCTTAGAGCACGCCAATCTAATTGTAGAAGAACGCTCATCTTACAAAACGAATAAAACAGGTAGAAAGCCTATGGTTTACAAAGCAAACCCTCAAGTTTTCCATGCCCTTGATAAATGGAATCAGGAAATACGAGTACTCGTTGGATAAAAAAAAGAACTGTGTTCGTAAACACAGCTCTTTCTTTCATTACTTATAGTAAACAAGGGGTTAATACACATATGAGCTTACTTGGAGTAGATAAAGGGTTTGTGATTAAATGGGGGATGTGCGAAGGAAAGTGAATCGCATCTCCCTTTTTTAAATGAAATACTTCTTCTTCAATGGTAAAGTCAACTTCACCATCTAGCACATAATAAAACTCTTCTCCAGAATGTTGATTAAATCGTTTTTCATTCTGTGCAGGTTGAAGTTCCATAATTAAAGGATCCATCTTACGCTCAGGAAATTCCCCAGCTAATCGAATAAGTGTCGCAGAGGAAAAATCAACCTTCAGTTCCTTCTGGTCCACTTTGCGAATAACAAATTGAGTGTTATTCAGATCCATGAAGAATTTGGACATAGGGATATCTAAAGCTAGTGCTATCTTCTCCAATGAAGTGATAGCTAAAGAAGAAGTTCCCCGTTCCACTTGCGATAAAAAACTGATGGATAGGCCTGTGATTTCGCTCATTTCTTTTAATGTTATTCTTTTCTCGGTCCGTATTTCTCTTATCCGCTCGGAAATATGCAGTAAGACCTCGCTACCACTCGACATACCCTTACCCCCCATCACCCATTGATGTCTCTAGTTTTTCATTCTCGGGTCTAGTACATCTCTTAATCCATCTCCAATGAGATTGAATCCTAAAACAGTTAACATAATAGACAATCCTGGGAAAATAACGGTCCAAGGGGCTAACTGAATAAACTGTCTAGAATCGGCTAACATCTTACCCCATTCAGGTTCTGGCGGCTGTGCACCCATTCCAAGAAAACCAAGTGCAGCAGCCTCAATAATAGCTGTAGCAATCCCCAATGTACCTTGAACGATAATGGGTGCTAAGCTGTTAGGCAGGATATGATGGAAAAGAATTCGGCTATCTCGCATCCCTTGTGCTCTTGCTGCCATGATAAACTCTTCTTCTTTTAAACTTAATACCTTAGCTCTTACGAGACGACCAAAGTTAGGGATGTTAACAATCGCTATCGCTATTAGTGCATTCTGAAGAGAAGGACCTAATGCCGCTACAATCGCAATAGCGAGAAGGATACTCGGGAAAGCCAACATGATATCAAAGAAACGAGAGATAATCATGTCAACCCATCTTCCATAATAACCCGCAACAATCCCTAGGAAAGATCCAGCTATCATGGAGCCGATTACCGCAAATGTACCTACCCATAAGGAGATACGTGCACCATACAATATACGTGAAAAAATATCTCTCCCTAAATCATCCGTTCCAAACCAATGCTCAGCAGAAGGAGCTTGAAGGCGGTTCATCAAATCAGGTTCCTTGTAGTCATGTGTTGCTAACACCGGTGCAAAGATGGCAATGGTGACGAAGAAGATTATAATAAATCCCCCAACCATAGCCAGCTTATTTTTCTTAAGACCTCTCCATGCATCACGCCAAGGAGAGGATATCGGTTCGGACTTCTGTTTCAATTCATTATTCGTTTCTACTTGTGCAGTTAGTTGAGACAAAACTTATCACCCCTACCTATAGTTGATTCGTGGATCAATCAATGCATAGAGAAGATCAACGATTAAATTAATTAAGACGAAGATAACAGCGATAACGAGTATTCCAGATTGAATAACAGGGTAATCGCGGAAGCTGATAGCCTCAAAAATATAACGTCCTACCCCTGGCCAAGCAAATATCGTTTCTGTTAATACAGCACCGCCTAACAATAAGCCTGTTTGCAAACCAATGACTGTAACAACAGGGATTAGGGCATTCTTAAACGCATGCTTATATACGACTGGAAGCTGATTTAAGCCTTTTGCTCTTGCCGTACGAATATAATCGGAACGCATCACCTCTAGCATACTAGAACGCGTCATACGTGCAATGATGGCCATCGGAATCGTTCCCAAAGCAATACCAGGTAAAATTAAATGCTTGATTACAGTCCAAGCCTGATCTGGACGTCCAGCTATTAGAGCATCGATAATATATAAGTGTGTTACAGCCTCAACAGGATCGCGTGCATTCATCCGACCAAGAGAAGGGAGCCACTTTAACTCCAAAGCAAAAATCCATTGCTCCATAAGGCCTAACCAGAAAATCGGCATCGAAACACCAACTAAAGCAAAGATCATACTTGTATAATCAAACCATGAGTTCTGTTTCCAAGCACTAATAATACCTGCATTGACCCCAACGAAGACAGCTATTGCCATACTTACCAGTGTCAATTCAAGGGTAGCTGCCAAATATGGACCAATCTCCTCAGAGATAGGGACATTCGTGCGAATGGAATTGCCCAGATCCCCTTGCAACAATCTAGTCATGTAATTTAAATATTGCACATGAACCGGATCGTTCAATCCAAGTTCTTCACGAAGGGCTTCTTTGGATTCCTCTGTAGCCTTATCTCCTAGGATGGTTTCAGCCGGATCTCCAGGTATGGCATGTATAATAGAAAAAACGATAATAGACATCCCGATGAGTACGGGAATAAGCATAAGCAAACGCCTGATGATATATGACACCATGTTGTAAACCACCCACCTTCACTATACAAATTAATAATAAGTTCGCTATTGTCAAGACAACCATGGGTTACCTTGACATAATCACAACAGTCACTCGATGATTCGCTGTCAAGGTTATGTCAAGGTAACCTTGCTTCTCTTAAATAGAAAGAGGATAGTAGGTAGAACCTACTACCCTCTTGCCATTATTTACTCAAAGTATACAGCTTCATAAGATTCAGAGCCTGTAGGAGAAGGTACATATCCCTTCACATTCGCACGTCCAGCAAGCAATGGAGTAGAGTGTACTAAAGGTACCCAAGGAGCTTCTTGCTTGAAGATTTCTTGAGCTTTCTTGTACAGATCGATACGCTTCGCTTCATCTAGTTCGCCTTGTGCTTCTGCTACTAACTTAGAGTACTCATCATGCGCCCATTGTGAATAGTTGTTGCTTCCAATCGTATCCTTAGAAAGAAGAGTGAACAAGAAGTTATCCGCATCTCCATTGTCACCAGTCCATCCAAGCATAAAGATGTGATCTTTTTCTCCTTTTTTCGCATCTTCTAGGTAGACAGCCCACTCAGGAGATTCAATCTTTGTTTTCACGCCAATTTTTGCAAACTCAGCTTGAAGTGCTTCAGCTACTTTCTTTCCATCTGGCATATAAGGACGAGCTACTGGCATTGCATAGAATACTAATTCTTCTTCGATTCCATTAGGATAGCCAGCTTCAGCAAGAAGAGCTTTTGCCTTTTCTAGGTCATATGGATAATCTTCGATCGCATCGTTGTAACCAAACAAGGAAGGAGGCATTGGGTTTTTAGCTGGTTCAGCCAATCCGCCATAGAAAGCACTAATCAAAGCTTCTTTATTTACAGCATGGCTCAATGCAACACGAACCTTAGGATTGTCAAATGGAGGCTTCTTCGCATTAAATCCAAGGTATCCTACGTTAAATGCAGGACGAACGAACTTTTGTAAATCAGCATTACCTTCTAATGCAGCAAGATCATCAGGATTTACGCCTTCAATCAAGTCAAGCTCGCCTGCTTGAAGAGCTGTAAAACGTGCAGAGTTTTCAGGGATGCTGCGAACAATTACCTTATTCACCTTCGGGAATCCTTCGTTCCAGTAGTTAGGATTCTTTTCTAGTGTAATGGAATCATTACGCTTCCACTCTTTGAAAACAAATGCTCCGGTTCCAACTGGTTCTTCCTTAAACTTTTCACCTTTTTCTTCTAGAGCCTTAGGACTTGCGATACCAAATGCAGGCATTGCTAAATTACGCAAGAAAGGAGCTTGTGTCTTGTTCAAGGTAAATTCTACTGTATTAGCATCGATTGCTTTTACCTCTTTAATTACACGGTCTTCAGCAGTTCCAAATGCACTAACAAAGTAGTAGAATTGGCTCTTATCTCCAGCCAACCAACGGTTGAAGTTATGAACAACAGCATCCGCGTTAAAATCTGTTCCATCATGGAACTTTACGCCTTGACGCAATTTGAAAGTATATTTCAAACCGTCCTCAGACATTTCCCAAGACTCAGCTAAGGAAGGTTCTACATCCGTAGTCCCTGGCTTGTAGTCTAATAGGGTGTCAAATACTTGTTGTGTAATCTTGATTGACTCTCCATCTGTAACCACAGCTGGATCTAGTGCAGCAGAGTCACCTCCGCGCCCTACGATTAGAGTGTCTTGCGCTGGCTTGCCTGATTCAGCCGGTTGTGCATTTTCTTGCGGCTTGGAAGCATCTGGTGTTTGGCTAGAGCTTCCGCATCCTGTTAATCCTAAGGATGCTGCAAGAAGTAGTGAAAGTGCAGAGAACATCCATCTCTTCTTCATGCTTTTTCCCCCTTAATGGTTTTTAGAAGAATATTATTTTATCTATAACTAGAGCCAAATAAGAGAACTAGTTATAAAGATGACACGCTACAAAATGACCATTCCCACTATCCTTGAAAGCGGGTCTATCTGTTTTACAGATGTCCATTACTGCACTGCAGCGGGTATGGAATGCACAGCCCTTCGGTGCATTCGCTGGGCTTGGCACATCTCCTTGAAGGATAATGCGCTCCTGCAATACATCAGGATCTGGAATCGGAACAGCAGACAGAAGAGCCTTTGTATAAGGATGCTTAGGTTCAGCATAAAGACTATTCTTATCGGCCAACTCTACAACTCTTCCTAAATACATCACGCCAACGCGGTCGCAAATGTGTTTTACGACACTTAAGTCATGGGCAATAAAGATGTAGGTTAAGTCAAATTCCCTTTGTAAATCTTGCAGAAGATTCAAGACCTGCGACTGAATGGATACATCCAAGGCTGAGACAGGCTCATCCGCTACGATCAACTTCGGATTAACAGCGAGCGCTCTTGCAATCCCAATCCGCTGACGCTGTCCCCCAGAAAACTGGTGCGGATAACGCTTCGCGTGGTAGGCATTCAATCCTACAACCTCTAGTAAGTACTGGACTCTTTCTTTTCTTTCTTTTGCATTGCCCATACCGTGTACGATTAAAGGCTCTTCGAGAATCTTTTCTACTGTATGCCTTGGATTCAGAGAAGCAAACGGATCCTGAAAAACAATTTGCATATCTCTTCGCATCCGTCTTAACTCATCCTTAGACATTGCTGTTACGTCTTTCCCGTCAAAAACGACTTGGCCTGAGGTTGGTTCAATTAATCGGAGGAGTGATCTTCCAGTCGTTGACTTTCCGCATCCACTTTCCCCTACTAAGCCTAGCGTCTCTCCTTTTTTCACTGTAAAGGATACATCATCGACCGCTTTGACCTGACCGACCTCCTTACCCAATATGCCGCCTTTTATAGGAAAATACTTTTTGAGATTTTTAACTTGGAGCAAATCCTGTGCCACTCGAGAGTCCTCCTTTCCTTATTGTTGCAACCAACATCTGCACTTGTGCCCTGCTTCTAAAGAAACGAGCTCCGGCATCTCTTCCTTACATCTATCAATAATAGATTCACACCTTGGGGCGAAGCGACATCCCTTCGGCATGGACCCTGGGGTCGGAACATTACCCGGGATTGAATACAGTCGATCTTTATTATCATCCATACGCGGAACGGACTGAATTAAGCCTTTTGTATATGGGTGTTGTGGGTTCTTGAAGATCGTTCTTACATCTCCTTCTTCAACCACTTTTCCAGCGTACATAACAACAACCCGATCGCACATCTCAGCTACGACACCAAGATCATGAGTAATCATCATAATCGCTGCCCCAGTTTCTTTATTCAAGTTTCTCATGAGATCAAGAATCTGGGCTTGTATCGTAACATCCAGTGCAGTTGTCGGTTCATCGGCGATGAGTAATTCAGGATCACAAGACATAGCCATAGCGATCATGACCCGTTGTCTCATTCCTCCCGATAGTTGATGAGGATACTCATCAACTATCTGCTCAGGGCGTGGGATCCCTACCTTTCTCAGCATATCAATGGCATGCTGTTTGGCTTCCTTCTTACTCAAGTTCCGATGAAGACGAACGGTTTCTCCAATTTGATCCCCAATCGTGTAGACGGGGTTTAAGGAAGTCATAGGTTCCTGGAAAATCATCGCAATCTCATTTCCTCTAATTTTCCGCATTCTTTTTTCACTTGCGGAAACTAAATCTTCACCCTTAAAGGACATTGTGCCACCGACGATCTTTCCTGGTGGGTTGGGAACAAGTCTCATAACAGAAAGAGAGGTTACGCTTTTCCCGCAGCCTGATTCTCCAACAACTCCTAACACTTCTCCTCTTCTTACATAGAGATCAATTCCATCTACTGCTGGAATTTCTCCTGAATCACTGAAAAAGTGGGTGCGTAGTCCTTTTATTTCTAATAATTTGTCCGTCACAAAAGCACACCTCTTCCAAATTTACTGCAAATTTATAATAAATTAATATTTCACTCGATTAAAGTATTACTGTACGAAACCAATTTCATTTTCTATAATACTGAATATTTCCGAATCACAAAAGTGATTGTATCACTTTGTTCACATTTTTGTAAAGAAAAAAATAGATACATATTACTATTTTTTCTAAAAATTTTCCCAGTTCAGTGTACTCCCCATGAAGACACATTACAAATTCCTTCATTTTTCAACTATATTTGTTTGTCTGCAAACATTTTTGTGGATTAAGACCAAAAAACAATCATTTTCATACCGTTTACACGTAATAGACGACATGATACGCCTATTTGTTGCAAAGTTATCTACATTGGAAATATACCCAACTTAAGCGCTTACAAAGCGTTGAGACAAAATAAAAGGAGGTTTCTTATGGCAACAACAAACTTGGGTAAAAATGTCGTTCAGCCCATTGGGCACCAGTCCTCTGTTCCGGCTTCTCTAAACACACAATTTGTTTCAACCCAGGAATTAGCGGAAGTAGAGAAGTCTTTCTCTGCGCAGAAGAAACTAAGCTTCACCTTTGGAGCCTACTTCTTCCTCATCACACTCTTAATCCCCTTCTTGAGCATTACCTCGGAATGGTGGTACGCCACCCCTATTGTTGGAGGACTTTCACTTAACTTCTGGACTACACTCTTACTCTTTCATATCGTTTATTGGTTGATGGCTTTTGTATTTGTAAAGAAAGCGAATAAGCTAGATGAAATCCTAAATAAAAAGTAAATAACAAGTAAATGAAGATAGGGGGGTTTATATGTTAAATACTACCGCAGTTATCATGGTTCTTACTCTTGTAGTCATTACAATTGGAATTTCTATTTATGCGAGAAGCTTCAACTCCAATACAGCAAACTTTTATCTAGCTGGCCGTAAGGTAGGGATGTTGACAAACTCAACTGCGATCTGCGGTGATTACTTCTCCGCTGCCTCCTTCCTCGGTGTTGCTGCCGCTGTCTATGCATCAGGTGTTGATGGAATGTGGTATGCTGTTGGATTTGGTGCCGCCTTCGTACCTGTTGTTCTCTTTATAGCTAGTCCTCTACGCAAATTTGGGGAGTATACCATTCCAGACTTCCTATTTGCCCGATTCGGGAAAAGCCACACAGCTAGAATTATTGGCGTTATTATGGTTCAGATCATTTGTATTTTCTACTTAGCTCCACAAATGGTCGGAGCAGGTAACACTTGGAACGTACTTGTTGGACTTGGATTCTTTGGCATGACCCCATACCAAACGGGAGTAGTTGCTGTTGTTGCTATCATGATCTTTTATGTTGCTGTTGGTGGTATGAAGGGTACAACCTTGAATCAGATGATCCAATTCTGGGTATTGTTCACAGCTATGTTCTTAGTCTTTGCTCTTGTATTAGCTAAAGGTGTAGGTTCTTACGCTTCTGAAAACAAACCTTTAACTAACCCTGCTACGATGACTGTTGAAAAATTGATGGCAGGCGAAGAAGGTAAGCGTCCTTATGATAAGGCGAAGGCCGTCATGACTCCTGAAGCATTTGCGGAAGTAGATGCAAAGGTTCAAGCTGGAGATCCTTCTGCAAACGTGAATGTGGTATTGCCTCAATCCAATAAGTTGCATCCTGAGCGTACTATGACATTCCAAGAGCCAGGACACCGCTATGATTGGTTAAATCAGTTCTCTATGGTACTTGCGCTCGTTCTTGGTACAATGGGTCTTCCTCATATCATGAATCGCTACTATACCAACCCGTCTGGTAAGGTAGCACGCATTACAACGCTATGGGTATTAGGATTTATCGGATTTTTCTATATCATGAGTTCTGTAGTAGGGATGGGTGGACGAAATTTCGTTGCTAACCTTGCGGCAACAGATCCTAGCATACTTGCCCTTACTGTAGATGGACATCTGTTAAAGTCTGACCAGATTATGCCTGTATTAGGAAAGTTATTGTTCGGTGAGTTCGGTCTTGGATACGTTGCTGCAGGTGCTTTTGCTGCGATGTTCTCTACTGTTGGTGGATTATTAATCGCTTCTGCTGCTTCTTGGGGACATGATATTTATGAAAACTACGTAAACCCGAATGCACCAGAATGGAAAAAAGTATTTGTAGGTAAACTAGCGGTTGTGGTCATGGGTCTATTCTCTCTTCTCGTTGGAATCGGGATCCCAGCAATTGGACTTGATAAAGCTTATCCTTCTCTCATTGCCATGATGGTAACTTGGGCGTTCGCGGTATCTGGTGGTGCTTTCGTGCCTATGCTTCTCTGCTCCATCTGGTGGAAGAAAACAACTCGAAATGGTGCTATTGCAGGGATGATTGTTGGTGGAGGCGGAAGTATTTTCTTCATCCTCATGAACATCCTGAAGGAGACTGGTGTATTTGCACCTGGAAGCTTTGGAGCAACTCTAGGGGCAATGGCCTTTCCATCAATCTTCGTTATTCCATTAAGCTTCTTGGCGATTTACCTTGTAAGCATTATGGATAAAAACCAAATGCCCGTTTATGTTAATAACATTTGGGCTCGTATCCACGGTTCTGATGAATTATCTGAGCGTGTTCGCATTGCGATGCAGGAGGCCGACTCTAAAGCCTCATAAGATCACATAAAAAGGAAAGCTGGGTTACCCAGTTTTCCTTTTTCTATATTTGGGGTAGACTATGGTGAATGGATACTCGTTGGCAAAGGAGGAATATTCTTGGAGCAGATCATCGACATTGCTTATGCCAATCTTCTTTCTCCTATGATTTTATTCTTTATCTTAGGGATTATTGCTGTACTCGTAAATTCTGACTTACAGGTTCCCTCAGCTTTCTACACCGGCTATACGATGATTATTTTATTTACCATCGGAATTAAAGGTGGAGTGGAATTATCCCATGTCCCCTTTCTCTCCATGCTGCCTGCCGTTTTAGCCGCCCTTATTCTCAGCTTTTTTATGCTTGGGATTACCTTTTTACTTCTTCGATATGTCTACCGTTTTTCCCTTGATGATTCAACAGCGATAGCTGCGCATTATGGTTCAGTAAGTGCCGTTACCTTTGTTGCTGCTCTTAGCTTTCTTGATAAAATTAATATGCCCTACGAAAGCTATATTGCCGCCATCTTAGTCATTATGGAAGGACCGGCCATTGTTACAGCCATCGTGATCAATCGTATGTTATCTAAAAATAAACAACGTAATGAAGGATTAAGTCATGTCTTTAAAGAAGCGTTTTTCGGAAAGAGCATATTTCTTCTGTTAGGGGGGATGGTTATAGGATTAATCGCTCATGAGGATGGAATTGCCAAGATCAAGCCTTTGTTTGGAGACTTATTTTACGGTGTACTTTGCATATTCCTCTTGCACATGGGGATGATTGCCACACAAAAGATTCGAGAGCTTAAAAATATTAATCTTGTTTCTTTTTCCTTCGCCTTTATTCTTCCTCTTATCGGGGGAGTATTAGGTGTCATGCTCGGAACATTCATTGGGATGTCAATCGGAGGAGTAACCATGCTTGCTACGCTAGCTGCGAGTGCATCGTACATTGCCGCTCCTGCCGCTGTTGAGCAAGCCATCCCTCATGCCAACTCGGGTTTATACATTGGCTCTGCCTTAGGTCTAACCCTTCCCTTTAACCTCATTGTAGGGATTCCGTTATATTTTTGGTTGGCTAATACCATTGCTTCATAGCATATAAAAGAAAAAAGACGCTTAAGGCGTCTTTTTTTCTGTTTCCTCTGAACGTGTGGACTCAGCAAGTTGGTCTTCCTTTTGTTCAGTTGATTCCGTTATACTAATAGGGGATAAATCCTTTTCTTGGTATTGAGAAAGTTGAGATTTCGTTTGGGTTAACTCTTTTTCTAACTTTTTAAGTTGCCATTGAAGCTTATATTGTCTAAATATCCCTAACATCCCGACAACTAAGCCGCCAAGCAATGCTGACCCAACAATGACAATGATTAACGGAATTTCACTTACCCCTAATAAATAGTGAACGGTAACAGATGAAACATTGGCCACAGCAAATACAGCAACCAATAAGGCAAAGAATAGACCTAAGATAAGATTCCATTGACCTCTCACTTTCATATCACTCCATTGACTAGCCTTTAATTTATAGTAACATTCCTTGCAATTAAATGCTAGAAATCACAAACGTCCCCTGCAGTAAAGAGAAACCACTACTTCTCAAAAGATTAGAATTTATTTATACATAAAAGAAAAAGGGAGAAAACCAAAATATGTCAAAGCTTTATGATATTATCGACTTCAATCATACTTTTGTACAAAATAAAGAATTTGAAAAATACCGCACTACAAAATTTCCAGACAGAAAGATGGTCATCCTGACTTGTATGGATACTCGTCTTATTGAGTTGCTTCCACAAGCCATGGGCTTAAAAAATGGTGACGTCAAGATTATTAAAAATGCTGGAGCCATTGTCTCCCATCCCTTTGGAAGTATCATGCGCAGTATTCTGGTGGCCATCTATGAACTGAATGCTGAAGAAATTTGTGTCATTGGTCATCATGACTGCGGCATGACGGGACTTCACTCATCGTCCATGCTAGACAAAATAAAAGACTACGGAATTTCACAAGAGCATATTAACATTTTAAATCACGCGGGCGTGGATTTAGGGAAATGGCTTACGGGATTCGAAAATGTAATAGAAGCTGTAATTAATAGTGTAAAAATGATCCAAAATCACCCCTTGCTATCGAAGAGCATTCCTGTACATGGATTAATCATTCATCCTGAAACCGGAAAGCTAGATTGGGTCGTTAATGGGTATTCGCATACTCAGAAATAAAAATAGGCTTTCCCCTTGTTTGAAGGGGAAAGCTTATTTTTATCCTTTGATACTAATGTCACACTTCCCAAGAACCTCTTCGCCCCATACGAGTGACAATTGATCACCGTCAGCCAGTGGCCCTACTCCTTCTGGTGTCCCAGTAAAGATCAAATCTCCTTTTCCTAACCCAAAATGTTTTGCCGAAAATTCAACTAAGGCTTGCATGTCAAACAACATGTTCTCAATATTACCGCACTGTACTTGTTCTCCATTCTTAAGGAGCATGAAATTCTTTGCCTTACAAGCCTCAACACCAGGGAAAGGTACAAACTCGGTAACCACGGCAGAGTTCGGGAAGCCCTTCGCCAATAACCATGGGTATCCTTTCTTCTTCAATTCACCCTGAACGTCTCTTAAGGTCAAATCTAACCCTATGGCCATGGAGTCTACTAAATCATCAACCTTCATCCCAGCTTCGTAATCACGTGCAATATGAATTACTAATTCCACCTCATAATGCACGCCGCCTCTATCTCCTGGTAGCGTGATGGTTTGTCCATCAGCTTTCACTACTGCATGTGTTGGCTTGGAGAATAAGAAGGGAGAAGTAGGTACTTCATTGTTTAATTCTTTAGCGTGTAAGGCGTAGTTTCGTCCCACACAGTAGATATTTCGAATTGAATTCATATGTGCCACCCTCTGTCTTTTTTTATATAGATTTCACCATACCACCGTTGATGGGGATCACCCTCTATCTACAGTGCATGCAAATGGTTACTTTTTACTTGGTTGAACAAACTGTAAAAGCTCTTGATTAGGACCATAGAAGAAAATGGTCTTAGCTCCATCTATCGCCGTGTTGGGTTGATCCGTAAGGAACTGTATTCCCTTGTCCTGATAATGTGAAATGGCTTCTTCCATGTTCTCTACCGTAAAGGCTAAATGATTAACAATACCCTTCTCGGAATAGTTATGCTTCGTTGGGTCAAGGTCACGAATGAGTTCTAATTCCACACCAGGCTGATTCTTGTGGAAAAGAAAAGCCATCTCTCTAACTTGGTTTTCCCCTCTCGTTCTTAATTCGTAACCGAACATTTGGCAGTAATAGTTAATTGATGCATCCATATCTTTTACAATCAGTGCCACATGCTCCAATTTGATCATCATGTTCCCTTCACCCCTCTAGTAAACTTCTTTTTCAAACTCTGTAACATATTATACCAAAAAGAATATCATTGTGTATCTATTACGATAATTCCAATTGAATTATACAATCTATATACAAAAAAAAGAGCCATAACGGAGCAACCTCTCGCCATGACTCTATTCTTCCTTCTATGGTATTGACTTAAAATACTCTTGAATATAAGGGTAGCTTTCTTTTAACCTTTCCTTATAGACAGGTTTGTTCCACTCTTTCCATTGGTAAGGTGGTGACTCCTCAAGTTTGCTGCCGCCCGGGAATAAGTCTACCACTTCCTGATTTTTATCTAACCAAACCGCTGATACACGAATTCCTTCCGTTTTCTCCGTTCGTAGTTCGTCTCTTTCTAGGACACCTTCTAGTTCTTCCAAATTACGGCTATCATTTAATACCTGTAAGGAAGTCGGGTCTGTCACATTGATTCGACCCCAAGGCAGTCGAAGGTGGATTCTATCTTCAGTAGAATTCCAATGGTTGTAATTCCCTACAAAAGTACCATATTTAAGGCTGCTTCCATCGGCAAAATGCGCACCATAAGTGGTTCCGTCCTTACGAACACCCCCCTTGTTAATGAGGCGCCTCATTTCTTCAAAGCGACCCTCTTGGCTTCGTCCAGAGCTAAATCTCCCCTCTGCTATATTGTAGCTTGGTATGACTAGGAGCTTTGCGTCTTGCTCACTCTTGAGCTCTATGAGAAACTCCAATCCCGTAGGTGATGTCAAAGGATGTCCAGAGCGATATCGGAATTCACCCTTTGTCTTATCAAAGGTGTCGAGACCGATTAACAGTTCATCCTTGGACCAATCTACTGGACGACTCAAGGTTAAGTCGATATGAAGGAAAGCTTCATCCGCGCTCATTTTAAGCTTGCGTATGAGACCTTCTCCCTCCAGGGAATAATCCGATACGGATGGCTTCTTCGGTTCCATAGCAAGAAGACCGTAGTTCTGTTCTGGATCAATGGCATTATGCCACATGACATGTCTCTCATAAGGTATCATAAAAGGCTCGGTAATCCAGGTTTTCTTTGCCCATTCGTCCATCCATTCAAAGATTAGAGCGCCTGCATACCCTTCCCTGTGGATCGCCTTCGTCATTCGGACAACCCCTAAACCTTGCTGCTCTTCTGACATACCACCATGATGATATCCATCCGGACTATGATGCGCATTGCCCATTCCTGTCGCTAGTCCGTATTCAGCTACCACGGCTGGAAAGCCTTGATGGATCTTCATAAATTGCTGCAGATATCCACCATAGCGTAACCGCCCTTCTTCATCCTGATAATCATCGTAACTTTGCTCATTGTTCATGAAATCTGGATAGTTCGGATAAATATGATAGGCGCCGAAGAGGCCTGCCTTCATCTTAGGACCGAAGGACAAGTTGCGAATATCTACCGTGGCCTTATCATTATATAGCTTAGAAGGATCCCCTTCGGCATTCCATTCTGCATCATGCTTCAAGGCATCGAGGGTCGGCCAACTTACGATCGCGACCGGATGCTGCCAGCCGTAGGTTTTTTCTTCATAAGCCAATACATAGTCACAGCTCCAGGCCAGCCAGTTTTCCGTTGGACTGCCTCCTTTGGCTGAGAGATAATCTCCTTCAAATTGAAAGTCAGGATGTCTTTTATCTGTTTCTAATACCTCTTCCGGCTCCAGCTCACGTCCCACTAGATAACCCACTACGTAGGCAGAAACATCGACAGTGTATTCCCCATAAGCTCGGCCTTTTCGCTCAGGAATCTTCGCCTTTCCATGTATAGCATCTATCACATACTCAATTTCTTCATGAAAGGCACGATTATACTTTTCTCCTAAGAAGTCATGATGTTCCGGATGCTCTTCCGGCCAGATCTCTTGCATTAACCACAGCGGTTCGTCAGGGTGGACCTTATTGTATGCCGCCAAGGCTCGATAGAATGCAGGTTCCATTAAGGTATAGACACGAACCGTATTGCTATTCATCTCGCCAATCATGGTAAGCCATCGCAAATAGTCCGCTTCGTCCTTAGGAAATTCCGTAAACCATTTACCCGGGAGAGCCATCCCCATGTTTACACCCTTTGCAAAGAAGGTTTCCCAGTTGCCGTTTTGATAGATTTGTAGATCACTATCATGGGTTCTGGCTACTAGCTGTGTTCCATCTTCGGTTAGCATATCCGGCATGTTCGGAGGTGGACGGTTCTCTTTTTCCTTTAAGGTGTCAGCTAGGATATTCTCCATCATAGGTAAATAAATTCGCCAGAAAAAGGGTTCTAAGCTTTCCTTTGAATCCCAGGAGAGCCATGAGATCAATCGATCAAAGCCAGCGAATTGGAAAAGGGAGGGAAGCTCATTGCTATCGGCATAGTCACCAGCAAAATAGTAAGAAGTATATACTCCTGTTGCATTCTTGACCACCGCAGGAAATACGGCAGGAATTCCATGTTGGTCCAGTAGTTTCTTACCTTCTTCGGTTACATCCAAATGATACTCAGCCAGTACCGATTTTGGTTGAGTTGCTTCAACGATATCGAACCAATAGTTATACCGCGTATCACTTAGAGGGCCAAAGAAAGCTTTTCCTTCTTCCGTTAAAGAATATCTACTTCCTCCTTTTCCCGCCTCCTTGCCTCCCTCTAGTACAATAATGTCATCTTGCTCGTTGACGAAAACAAGTCCATATCCCTTATAGTTCCATGGAGTGCCATACTTTTTTTCATAATTGGATACAGCCCAAGCTGGCACTTCTTTTCCTCTCGTCAGATCCGCAAAGGATCTTCCAATCCAACCCGACCATTCAAGTCCTAGGATCTTATAAAGCGATTGTCTCACGCTTTCTTCTGTAGGACTTCCAAAGGTATTGAACTCGGCAATTAATGTTTTTCCCCGGTAGATCTCCGCCTTAATTTTCTCTAAGTCATCAGAGCGTAATCCTCCATAAATTTTATCTGAACGTACGCCATGACTATTGGCGGTATGACCATAGTAATCCTCTTCATACACCCCATACGTATCGGCAATGTAAATCAAGTCAGACTCATTAGGAGTTATCTCTAACTCTTTAATTTCGTATTTATGATCTGTGCTTGGAACAAAACCAAAATAATGATCTTTTAGACTATACGTAGACTGAGTTTGACTTCTCACATATTTAAAATGATTTAATAACCATATCAGTCCTTTATGTTCCCTGTAAGAGGAATTGGGAACGGTATTGTCTAGGATAACGACGTCTAAGGCTTGACTCTCCTTATATACCCAACTGAAATAAGGAAGTAGAATAATACTTATAGCAAAAAGAAGAACAACTCCCCATTTAATCCAACCTCTTCGCAAAACTCCTCCTCCTGTCTTTAAGCGGAAAAGGGACGACCTCATTCGGAGTCCGCCCCTAAATAGATAAGCTCTCTTTGTTTTCTTGAAACCATTTTATTTTTTCTCGTAATCTTACAACTTCCCCAACGAGGATAATCGCCGGATTCGTAACTTCAGTTAATTCCACAATCTCCTCGATCGTACAAAGCGTACCAATAACGGTAGTTTGCTGAGGGGTTGTCCCCCAAGAAATGACAGCCACTGGAGTTTCTGGTCTTCTCCCATATTTCATTAATTGAGAGCAGATATGTGGAAGATTGGCTACCCCCATATAGAACGCTATCGTATCCATTCCGCGCGCTAAAGACTCCCATTTCTCTTCGGAATGTTCCTTATCCCTTCCCATTTGCCCAGTGACCATAGCAAAGGTCGAGCCATAATCGCGATGGGTAACGGGAATACCAGCATAAGCTGGTACGGCAATCCCAGAAGTTACTCCCGGAATGATCTCAAATTCAATATGGTTGAACACCAAGACCTCAGCTTCCTCTCCCACTCGACCGAAAACACAAGGGTCTCCTCCCTTAAGTCGAGTAACCACCTTACCTTCTAGAGCCTTCTCCACTAATAGCTGATTAATGGCTTCTTGGCGTAAAGTATGATGATGCGGCAGTTTTCCACAATAAATCAACTCGGCTCCGTCTTTTCTGTAGTCAAGCAGAACAGGATTAGCAAGTCGGTCGTAGACAATCACATCTGCCTCCCGAATGCATTCCATACCCTTTATTGTAATTAATTTCGGATCCCCTGGACCGGCTCCTACTAAGTAAACTTTACCTCTCATCTTTTGCTCTCTTCCCTTTCTAGTCTAGTCTAAAACAATCATTAGAAGGAAGTGACCTTTTCTCCCAAGCCTAGTATTTTAGTTTAATAATACCTTACTCTTAGGTTTCTGGCATTGGAAATTTATCATCATTTCTTTCAATTGCTTTAAACAAAGGAAGATTCTTTATGCAAAATTATACCTTTGGCAAAATAGAAGCTTCCTCCTGCCCCATAGCCTTCATTGCTGCAGCCACCGCAGCACCTCGCTCTATCTTGGCACCTTGCAAAGTAAGCAACTGCTCAAGTGCTGTAAGAAATAGTACAACATTGCGCGGCTGGCATGAATGTCCCATAAGACCTATCCTCCAAACCTTTCCCTTCAGTTGACCAAGACCACCCCCGATTTCTAAACCGAACTGCTCCAGTAATGATTTACGAACAGCGAGATCATCCACACCCTCTGGAATGAGCACCGAGGTCAACTGGGGTAAACGCTGACCTTCCTTCACATGAAGGGTTAAACCCATAGCAACAAGTCCCTTCTGAAGGGACTGTCCCAAAGTCCAGTGTCTCTTGAAGGTCTGCTGTAAGCCTTCCTCTTGAACAACTAGCCGTAGAGCTTCACGTATGGCATAGCTCATGGTAATGGGGGCTGTGTGATGGTAAAATCTTTCTTTCCCCCAATAATTCTGAATCATCGACAAGTCTAAATACCAGCTCTGAACCTTAGACTTACGTTTCGACATGACTGCTAGAGCACGAGGACTAAAGGTTACAGGAGATAGTCCTGGAGGGGCACTGATACATTTTTGCGTACCGCTGTAACAAGCATCTACCTGATGCTTATCAATCCCAACTTCAATTCCTCCCAGAGAAGTAACGGCATCTACAACAAATAAAGCTTCATGCTCATGAACGACCCTAGAAATTTCCGCGAGAGGTTGTAGTGCACCTGTTGAGGTTTCTGCATGCACAATGGCTACGAGCTTAATATTGGTATTCGCTTTTAAAACTTTCTCAATGGCGTCCGGCTCAATAATTTCGCCCCAAGGTGCCTCCACACGGATCACCTCTGCTCCACATCGCTCGGCAACATCCACCATTCTTTCCCCAAACAAACCATTTACTCCAATAACGACCTTATCTCCGGGCTCAACGAGATTGACGAAGACCGTCTCCATTCCAGCGCTCCCTGTTCCGGACATTGCTACCGTCAGTTTATTATCCGTCTGGAAGGTCGCGCGTAATAGGTCCATTACTTCATTCATAATTTCAAGAAACTTCGGGTCTAAGTGACCAATGAGAGGAGTAGCCATAGCCTTCAACACCTGCGGGTGAACGTCACTGGGACCTGGTCCCATAAGAATACGGGTTGGCGGATTTAATGTGTACATCTTATCGACTCCTTATATCTTTTTACAAAATGTAGCATAATCCTTATGTAAATTCCAAGTGAAGGAATTGAAAAAAGCCTCCTAAAGAAGGCTTTTTCCCAATCTTACTTATTTAATAAGTTATAAATAACTTGCGCACTTTCAGCCCGTGTAGTCTTGCCTTGAGGACTAAACTGGTCCGCCGTGCGACCCTTGACTAAATCGAGTTCAACTGCTGCACTCACTGCATCCTTTGCCCAGCTTTGGACTTGTCCCATATCACTGAATGATGCTGCTGTTCCCGCTTGATAGCTCTGCCCTGTTTTCACTTCATAGGCTTTAACTAGCATCGCAACCATCTCTTGGCGAGTAATCGTTGCCTCAGGAGCAAACAATCCATTTCCTTTACCTTTTACAATGCCTGCTTCGGCCGCTGCAGTAACTTCCTTCGCGTACCACTTGCTGGAAGGTACGTCCTTAAACGCTGCGCTATTCTTAGCTTTTAAGCCAAGGGCACGTACCAATAAAGCAGAGAATTCAGCGCGGGTAACCGATCGCCCGGGAGCAAACTGGGTCTCGCTTACACCGCTTACGATATGTTTTGCGGCTAGTTCTTGAATGACATTAGAAGCCCAGAAGCTAACTGCTACATCATCATAAGATTTCTTATATTCGAGAACAGCAAACTTGCTAAAATGGTGAATTTCCGCGGTCATCATGCCATTGCTTAGTGTACCGCCCATATATTCTAGCTCTCCATTATCTCCAAGGAAGTAGATTCCAGCGTACTTTGCATTGACTTCAGCATTTGTGCGAAGGGCAATGGTTACAGGCTTATTAAATTGCTTCAAGGTCGATGTCTTTCCATCCTGGGTAACAATTGATAAGTCAAAGTCCAGAATGTCTCCACCCGCAATCAGATCAACCTTTCCTTTGCTTTTCGCTTTCGCTAAGAACTGCTTACCGGATTCCGCAGATAGGGTAGTCACAGATATAGAAATTCTACTGTCTTGTAGAGCCTCCTGAGAAACCAGGGAAGTCAAGGCCACAAGAACGTCTTGAGGTACTGTCATCGTCAGCCCTGCGCCTTTTACTTCAAGCTTATTTGTTTTGAGTAGTTCACCTATGTTAGAAGGAAGAAGGATCGTTCCTTTACTGTCAGTAAGCTGTATTGATAGCTTACCGTCTTTGACACCTTTCTGGACATCTTCTGCCTTTAATTCAATTTTAGGCAACCCTGTAGCCGGTTGAGTGACAACGGGCTGTTGCGCAGTAGGTCCACCTCCGCCTGGCCCACTTGTACCTGGTGTTCCACCGGTACCTGGCTGTTGAGGGGTGCCTCCCGAGATGTCTTGATTGTTCGAATTAGCAAGCTGAACCTCACCAAGTTTGATTCCATGATCTCCTGCTTGTTTTACTTTAAATGTTGCGGTATAAAGGGTATCGTTTAGATTAATGCCAGCTACATCACCAAGAGCAAGCAGAGCGGAGAACCCAACTCTTCCCTGCTGATTGTCAACATTGTTTTGGATCTCAGCCCCTCCGCCATAGTTCCCCTTCTTGACTTGGACTCCTGGGACATCCGTCATGGCATCTACAACTTCCACCTTTGTTGAATCAAAATCTAAGTTTACCTTCGCAGCGTATAAGTCGTTTGCCTTGACTACGACATCAACCGTAAAGGTATCTCCTGTTGTTGCTGGGTTTACTCTCAATGAAACAGGATTATCAGCAGCAGCCAATTGGGTAAATGGTTCAGGCAATGAACTTACAGAGCCAAAAGTGAGACTTGCAGCCAAAGCTATCGGAAGAATAGTACTATTTTTGACATATCGTTTCATAGTTACGCTCCTTTATTGTAGACAAGCTAATATCTATTTACTTAGTAATCTATCAAACTTAGGTTAATTGATTATTAAGGAAGTGTAAAAATTGTTAATAATTATTTCAATCCAAAAAAAGAGAACTCCGGAGGAGCTCTCTAATAAGTGTTAATTTCCTAAAGAAATATCTTGAAACTGTGGTTGTAATCTTAACCTTAGCTCCTTGGACGTGATAAAAATGGGCTCTTCAGCTAATGTAATAGAGGTAGAATCGTTTCCCTTTAATCTCGCCTTAAAGCTAAATAGAACTGCATCCTTGACATGGTGACCTGTTACGTTCCCAAGCAAGCTGCCAGCAAAAACGATCTGCTTGCTTGTATAGTTTGCTTCATTAGCTACTGGCAGTGAACGGAATAGAGAACCCGTATTAATGGTGACCTTCCCCGCTTCATTCGGACCATCTACTACATCCATTTTTGTTGGATCAAAGGCAAGGTGGACTTCTGCAGCATACAAATCAGAAGCAGTGAGAAGTGCTTTCACTTCATAGACATCTCCTTGCTTAGTAGAGACCAGCTTTAATTCTGCTTTATTAGATAGTACAATAATTCTAAATTGTTTAGTCTCTTGGGTATTATTTCTCTTAATTGTAGCTGTTAGGAGAACTTCCTGATCCCCTTGGTCAAAGGAAGGACGATTAACATCTCCAGTTTCTGTGACTAGCTGTGAATTGCTTGTTGTCCATGAGATTGTCGTTCCAGTTCCACTTTTCCCTGCTAGAGGCAAACTTAATTTAGTAGCAACATTTTGCAAATCCAAATTTCGATTTTTCAGTTCAGTGTCCGTTAGAGCTGTTGCTGCTTCTCTTACATAATCAACGTCAGTTTTACCGCCTCCTCCACTGCTTCCCCCACTGCTTCCTCCACTGCTGGAACCTGGAGATGTCGGTTGTCCAATCACATTATTCGGTTGCGTCTCAAAGCTAACGCCGGTCTGCACATTCAACTTTGCCGTTTGAATAGTCCCTGTTCCTGTAACGGAAACTGGGGCATCAATCGTCATGTTTTTAACAGAGGCACCTGAAGCCACATTGACAGTTGCACCTGCGGCCCCTGTACCTACTTGGAAGGACCCCACTTGTCCGCTTGCTACCTGAACCGTTACATTCGGAGCATTAATGATGACTTGTCCAAAGTTACCATTTAGTGTGATCGTTGCACCTGGTGATGCATTCACAACCACAACTTGTCCAAAACCATTCCCAGAAAGATTTTTTGTCTCAAGCTTCGCGCCTGAAACTACATTAGCTTCTTCAATTTCTGTTGTTCCCGATGCTTCAATACGTACCACGCCATTCGTGCGATCTACATGCATTACACCTAATGTGGAGTCTTCAATTAGAATACTATTAGATCCGCCGCCTCGTACAAAGGTAGTTCCCTTGACCGTTACTTTTTTAAGCTTGGCTTCTCCTTCACCAATGCCTTTATCCAGTATTAAATCTCCGTTAATCGTCATGTTTTGAAGAGTTACACCAGACACCGTTACAATAACATTTCCATTAATCACCTGCTGTCCGGATTGTGAACCGTAAACCCCGGCTTTATCGTAGGTTACCTTTTCCTGCTTGCTCTTCATCGCCGCATCTAAAGTGACAACCGCTTCTGCACGCGTAATAGACTTCTTAGCTTGGAAGGTTTGATCCGGATAACCTTTCATAATTTGCTTTTTTACAACAGCTTCTATCGCATCTCTGCTCCAGCTGGGGATGACATCTACATCCTTAAAGGCATTAATTACTTCTAGTTTTTCTGGAGCTTGCAATTCAGAAATATTAAAGATAATAGCAGCCACTTCTTGCCGGCTGATCGGCTGATTCGGACGAATGGTACCGTCTTCGTAACCATTCAGGTATCCTGCAGCTTTCGCTTTAGACAGCTCAGTGAAGTACCAATCTGTTACAGCTATATCCGTAAAGCTCATCTCTTCGATATTAGAGTAATTAAAGGCTTTATTAGTGAGTGTGACAAACTCTGCTCTAGTTATGGGCTTGTTAGGTCGAAAACTTCCATCAGGATAACCCTGAATTTTCTTTTCTTCCACCCAAGCATTCATTTGTTTTTCAGCCCAATGACCATCGATGTCAACAGCCATGGCAGAAATGAATGAGATCGGGTAGACCAGTATACAAAGCGTAAACATCATGAGTAATCTAGATAGCCTAGCAATTCTGTCCATAATTTCCTCCTGCTTGTTTTATTAATAGAATCCACTGTATTCAATCTACCAAATCAATTCATATCTTTTGTTAATTAATTGTAAAGTCTTGTTAAAAATCTATTCGTTATCTTAACATTGCATTTTTAAAACCGTCACCCCTCATGAATTTTCAGACTATAATATTCAATACTCTAAAAATCAACAATTCCTTGATCATATCTTGTTCAATCCACTTGCAATCTTAAATAAGGTGTTCTAAACATCCCGTTTAAAATCTATATATGATAACACGACAAAATCATCCCTTATTCGAAGAGCGAATGGGTCAGATTTTGGCGCGCTCAAGTTACAGTGGCACCAACTTCAGAGCCGCAGATGAAAGGAGATTATGAATGACCATTGCAAATCGGAATAAAGTTCTTCTTTTAGACATGGATGATGTTACCGTTGATCAAACCTCTACTTGGGTTCAAAGAATCTACGAGAAGACTGGCACTCTTTATGACCGGGAAGAATGGACAAAGTGGGATCTTTCAAGTATTCTCCCACCGGAGATTATGCATATGATTTTTGAAGAGATTAACAAGGAACCGGGTTTCTTTAGGCGTCTGCCGGCGAAAGAAGGAGCAATTGAGGGAATAAAGGAGCTTTCTCGCTATTTTGATATTGTATTTGTTACGGCTAGTGAGCATTATGCCTACCAGGATAAATATCACTGGATTAGGGAAAACCTTTCCTTTTTATCCAGACCCAATTTGATTTTAACTCACCGTAAAGACTTGGTTATGGGAGATATCATTGTTGATGACGGTCCCCATAATATAATAAAATCCCCTGTAAAAACCAAAATTATTTTTGATCATCCGTGGAATCGTCATATTTCCCAATTTCAACGAGTGGCACACTGGAATCAACTTGTCGATTT
This sequence comes from Ammoniphilus sp. CFH 90114, assembly GCF_004123195.1. NCBI lineage: Bacteria > Bacillati > Bacillota > Bacilli > Caryophanales > Paenibacillaceae > Ammoniphilus > Ammoniphilus sp. CFH 90114. Next base: position 169,728 of record NZ_SDLI01000007.1, on the reverse strand, counting down.
TCTCTTGACAAAAGAGCAGTATTTTAAATCCTCTGTATGCTAAATGATCAAATAAGGCCTAATGATGGAGTAGTCTCCGCCATCATAGGCCTCTTGGTTTATTACATTTTAAATTTACTAATCATCTTTTGAAGATCGTCAGCCATCTTGGACAGGGATAATGAGGCTGAAGTAATTTCCTCCATAGTGGCTAGTTGCTCCTGTACAGCCGAGGAAATTTCCTGGGTCCCTGCAGAAGAGGTCTCCGCAATTCCCGTAATTCTATTCATGGAATCTACTACTTGCTCACTACTTGCGGACATTTGTTCAATCGCTGCAGACACCTCTTCAATCTGGACGGCCACTTCATTAATAGATTGAGATATCTCACCAAAGAAGTCACCTGCTGTATGGACTTTGTCCATCCCTCGTGTTACCTCTTGCATGGCTGCTTCCATCGTTTTCACCGCTTGGTGTGTTTCTTCTCGGATGGAGAAGATCAATGTTGAGATCTGCTGAGCTGAGCCAGCTGATTGCTCCGCTAGCTTGCGAACTTCGTCTGCTACTACAGCAAAGCCTCTCCCTTGTTCGCCCGCTCTTGCAGCTTCTATGGCGGCATTCAAGGCTAGAAGATTGGTTTGTGCGGCAATTCCGGTAATCACCTCTAATATTTTCCCAATCTCTTGGGAACGTTCACCGAGCCCTTGTACGACACGTGCCAATCCATTCATTGTACTATGAATGGAACTCATTTGATCTGTTGCAGAAGAAATGGCCTCCGCCCCTACCTTGGCTTGTTCAAGTGTATGAGCGGATGAAACCGATACCTTCTGTGTAGAAGAAGCGATTTGCAGAATACCTTGTGACATATCAGCGAGGGTTTGAGAACTTTCTTCCATGCTTGTTACTTGCTTCTCTGCTCCACTAGCAACATCTTGAATCGTTGTAGCAATTTGCTGTGTTGCCTGTGCGGTTTGCTCAGCACCCGCCGTCAGCTCCTCTGCTGAGTTTGCTACTTTTTCTGCACTTCGTTTAACTTCTTGAATGATTTGCTTTAAATTTTGATTCATCGTACTCATGTCTTTAGCCAATTTGGCCACTTCATCCTCACCTTTTATAGTAATAGAGTGAGTGAGATCCCCTTCAGCAACGTTTTTCGCTATTTCTGCCATCTGACCAATCGGTCTCGCAATCCGGCTGGCCATGAGATAACTTATCCCGATGGAGAAAATGATAAGTATAATAGAAACGACATAGGATAAGTATTGTTTTGCTGCGGTTTGATTCATGATTTCTTCTTGCATGGATACAAAGCCTGGGATTCTAGCGACCATCACGCCTGCCACACTTCCTGTATGGGTAAGGATAGGCTGCAGGTAAGCGGCATAAGCCACTCCATTCCACTCCGTGACTTGAGTCATTCCCTTTCCTTCCGCACGTACCTGCTCTAAATAAGGAAGCACTTCTTTAAACATCGCCTTCTCATTCGCTAGTTGGGAAACATATCGAGCCTGCTCCCCTAAGGTTTCTTTTGATTCCTCAAACAAGAGGTGTCCAATTTCATCGGACTTCGTGTCGGTCATGACATAATAATCTTCTCCGTTAACCAGAAACAGAGTATTTCCAATACTTGCCAACTGAGAGATCTCTTGAAGCATGCCTTGATAAGTCTGCCTTCCGACTACAATCGCTCCAATGACTTTTCCTTCATTAAATATCGGAGCCGTCACTTGCAGCTTTCCATCTTCCTCGTTCACTTCCCAAGAGGATATCGTTTTCCCGCTGTTTAAAGCTTCATTTGTTGATGAGTAGTTAAGACCACCGAATCCATCAAATTTAGGATTGGTCGGACAAGCCAATATAGGTGTATCTCCTTCTGAGGTTCGACTAGATAGACTTGTCACCCAGATGAGATCAATTCCAGCTTTCTCCTTTGCAAGCTCTGAAGACTTCCCAAGGGCTTGATGAATCAATTCAGGGTTATTTTCCACAATCCCTTGGATAACTTGCTCCTCTGAAGCCATCTGCTCAGCCAAGAGGACGGAGGTTTGGATCACATGATCGAGTTGACCATGAACACTCATCTCTAACATTTCAACCTTCTCTTGTAATTGCTCTTCAAGCAGTTGAGAAGTATATTCCGCATTTTCCTTTAGCATGGATTGAGCAAAGATTAAATTGACGGAGGCAATCAGAATAAAGATCATTCCATAAATAAGTACCAATTTAGTTTTTATCGATTTCATATCCGCTACGGTTTCCTCCTTAAGCACTGAATTTAGAACGTTACTACTATGACCATAGGTTCAATAGATACTAAATATCATAAATCAAAAGTCCTTTTCTGTACATCATTTTGTATACAATATACTAAACAAAAAAGAGAGGGATATCCCCTCTCTCACGCTTGTTAGCACTTTACCTCTGCATTTTTCCTTGAATAATAGTACCAAGTAACGACTAAGCTGATTGCATAATATCCGATGAAAAGATACAAGGCTAAATTCGCAGCACCCGTTGTTTCGATAGACCATCCGAAGATCTTTGGAATAAAGAAGGCACCGTAAGCTCCGATTGCAGCCGTGAAGCCTAGTACAGGAGCAGCTTCTTTAGCTGGGAAGATGAAAGGAATCATGCGGAAAGTCGATCCGTTAGCAATTCCTGTCGTTGTAAAGAGAATTAAGAACATAATGAGGAATCCAGTAAAGTTCTTCTCGTTTAAGAAGTAGATAACACCGAAGGTTGCTGCAATCATCACAATGGTATCCCAGAAGGTTACCAAAGCTCCACCAAACTTGTCAGATAGCCATCCTCCGACTGGTCGAATCGCTGCCCCCACTAATGGTCCCAAGAAAGCTAGATGAATCACGTTTAGTTCAGCAAACTGTGACTTAATTAATAGTGGGAAAGCTGCAGAGTAACCGATAAAAGATCCGAAACACATGACATAAAGCCAAGTCATAATCCAAGTGTGTTTTCTTTTGAAGATAACTGCTTGTTCCTTAAAAGACTGCTTCGCGGACGGAAGATTATCCATTCCAAACAGCGCTGCGATTGTGACGAGAATGATAGGAATAACCCAGATAAAGGCTGCATTTTGAATCCATACTTCAGAGCCGTTCGCTAACTGTTGATTTACTCCACCTACTGCACCGAAGATTCCCATCGTAATGACAATCGGAGCTAAAAACTGAACCGTACTAACCCCTAAGTTCCCAATCCCTGCGTTAATTCCTAATGCAATCCCTTTTGATTTCTTTGGAAAGAAGAAACTGATATTAGCCATGGAAGAAGAGAAATTACCGCCCCCAAGACCACATAGTGCTGCTAGTATCGCCATGGTTGTAAAGCTTGTCTCTGGATTTTGAACAGCAAGTCCAATTCCTATAGATGGTATCAATAAGGACGCGGTTGAAATGACTGTCCAGTTCTTGCCTCCAAATATTCCAGGTAGAAAAGTATAAAAAATTCTTAGTGTTGCCCCTGTAAGACCTGGTAAAGCTGCTAGTGTAAAGAGCTGAGTTGAAGTAAAACTGAATCCAACATCGTTTAATCTTACTGCGACTACGGACCAAATTTGCCATACTGCAAAGGCGAGTAATAACGCTGGTACAGAGATCAACAAATTTCTTCTCGCGTGACGTTTCCCCTCTGCTTCCCAAAACTGTTCATTTTCCGGGTTCCAATTGGCTCCGATTCGCCCGACAGGTTTATTCCCGATGGTCTCCGCCTTCATTTTCCATTCCTCCTTATAGGATGTGTTGCTCCATTTTGTTTTGCAAATCAATTGTTTTTTAAGTTTTGATGATCATCAAGTTTATGGCTGATACCTATATAATAGAGGGCATCACTCGAAGCAGGTGTGACGAACTTCACAAATTGGATTGGATTCGATATTTAGTCACAAACTATTGAAAATAAAGATTCCGTGTGATTTTCTTCACCACAAGGTCTTTCTTAATCAAGTAGGATTAGACGATTAAACAAGAGGGAGGGGCAAGAATGCTTACAGCAACCATTCAATTTAAGCCAACCTATCAAATAGAGGGTGCCCTGTTAGTAAACGGATTCAAGAACTCGAAAGAAAGCTATGTACTAGAAACTAAACAAAGAAAAGAATTGGTTCGAGCCGAGGTTCGCACTGATGAAGTACTCTTTACTTTCCCCGGAAATCTAGGAATGGGAGAATACGAAACGGTTCATGAGGCATTGAAGAATGTACTAGAAGCATCAGGTGGCTCTATCGATGATTCAAACAGCCTCCTGGGCTACCTTCCAAACGGGGAAGGGGCTTATATCATTCATCAATTCAGAGCTTGGACAACCTTTCTGTTAACAGCTAAACATCACTCGATGAAAGGTCAAAAAGTACAGGTGCTAGATCAAGCGGGAAGAGTGATGGGAGAAGGTTTACTAATGGATTATGAGCTGGAAGAATCCCATTCCTTTTCAGTCAGTAAGTGTACACTCGTTACCACCTTTGGTGAGCAAAGTTATACAGGTAAGCATCTAAAAATTGAACCTACTGGAAGTTGGTAGATGCTTCAGTAAACTTGAGAGACCTGAATGTGTGGGCCATACATTTCATTATTTGTAATCATTAGCGATTCGTGACCTCGTAACTATCGTTCGTGATATCAGAAGGTATTTTTGTGAGTTTGGCTGGTCGTTTTGTATTCCATAGGGGTTGTTCAATGTGGGATTACTTGGAACAGTTTCAGGAAAGTGACAAAAAATGCCGATTCCGTGATTTTAATGGACGCTTTATTTGTAATAGATACAGTATCGTGAGAAACGAACTCTATTCCGTGACAAAAATCAATGTATTCGTGAGTATTCTCCATAATTTGTGAGTTTCTGATTCATCTGGGACCTAACATGTGGACTTTAGACTTGAGATCCGTTCGTTTGAGAAATTTTTAACACTTATCTCCCCAAAAATAGGCTTTGAAGGTGGTACGAAGACTGAAATAATTTTCTCCAGCTTTATTTTTTTAATAAATCCATCAAAAAGGGAGCTAATATCCCGTCAAAATTTAAAAAAGGCTAGGCTGTCACTTCTCACAGCCTAAGCCTTTCTCTTTAATTCTTCAACTGATTGAGCTCTTCCATCAGTTGTCTTGTACGCTTTGCATTTCCCTCAGCAAAGTTCTGTAGCCTGTCCTTTAGCACCGGATCTTCGTGGATACGTTCTGCTGTGATGAGGTATGTACGCATAAGTTCAGTTTCGAGTTCCAGTGAGCTTTCTAAGATTTCAGTTAAATGATCTCCAGCGATTTGATCCCGAGAAATCTGTTCACGGTCACGATCATAATCCATCTCATAGTTCATTTCACTTTTTCCACCCTTCAGGAAACTTATTTTTCTGTTTCATTGTTCGCCTTTCACGATCTCATTATTCAGCCCCCATATATACATAAAAAATAAGGCTTCCCCAGGTGCTCATGACAACGGGAAAAGCCTTATTTTTTATTTTGAATACTCTTGTTTCCTCCACCCCAGATACGAGAGGAAGGCGATGACAACCGAAATCAAGGCTACAATGGTAAATGTAAATACCAACTCATACTCCAAACCATAATAAGCTTCTACGGTCCATTGCAGCATCACCACATTGACGGCTAACGATAGGAAAATAATGACCCACCACAGTTTTTTAGGCATCATGACGAATCTTCCTTCCCACAGCAAAGATGGCTCCGTTCACTACTTCCACATCTATCTTCGGCAGTTCCCTTTGTGGTGGACCCGCTACAGGGTGTCCATTGTCTACACTGAAATAGCCTTGGTGACAAGGGCAGAGCAAAATATTTTCCTGAGCTTCATAGAAAACGGGACACTGTAAATGTGTACACTTATTGTTGTATGCCTTAAGTTCACCCTCTTTTGTATGAACTAAGATGGCTGGTTCCGCCTCAGAAGGATAATTAAAGTTTATAGCCTCACCCTTTGGAACATCGGCTAACTCTCCAATCTTTACTCTAAGAGGATCTCCTTCTCCTTTTTCCATCATGGCTTTGATGGAAAAAGGAACGGTTGCTAGGCCTAAGGCTACGGTAGCCCCAACAGCGGTTTTTAAAAAGGAACGACGGTTATATTTCAAATCGTTTTCACGCTCTATATTGTCGACCAGATTAATCATATCGTCATTCGTATCTTTCTGATTACGTCGAAGCTTCTTCTCTTCTGTCATGACGAACACCTCCTTTTATTTCTAATCCGAATAGACCCCGAAGAACTCAGGCACATAATCCCACTTGTTGCCTTCCTTCGGCTTCTTTCCTTCCACTAAGTTCATCTGGGTGCGACGACGGCGCAAAGCTTGCATTTCTTCAAAATCGATGAATCGGATCGCTTCACTTGGGCAAACGGAAGCACACATTGGAGCAATATCGTGTTTTGTACGATCGTAGCACATATCACACTTGTACATTTTATTCGCTTCAAAGTCGAACTTAGGAATACCGAATGGGCAACCAAACGTACAGTTTCGACATCCGATACACTTCTCTTCCATGGCTGAGAGAACAACACCCTCTTCGGTGATTTGGATCGCATTAGCCGGACATACTCTTGCACAGGCTGGATCTTTACACTGCATGCAGAGCATCGGGTAAGTCTGACGGCTCTCCATAAAGTCCACATATTCTACGTAGTTTCTCTCTTTGTATTCATGATCGCCACACTCTCGGCACGCCGCTTGGCAAGAGCGGCAGCCGATGCATCGTTCAAATTCTAGATACATAATCTTATTCATAGCCGGTTCCTCCTCTTATATTTCTATACTTTCTCGATTTTTACCGCACAAACTTTAAATTCAGGCATTCTAGAAGTCGGATCCAAGCAAGGATTCGTTAACTGATTGACCGCTAATTCTTTACCCCAGTGATAAGGGACGAATACGGTATCATTGCGAATGGCTTTTGTTAAACGAACTTCTAAAGTCATATGAGAACGTGGTGTCGTTAATTTCACTTGATCTCCCGTACGGAGGTTATATTGGCTCGCTAGTTCCGGATGAATCTCAGCGTAAGGCAGCGGACATTGCTCCATTAAAAATTCCGTGCGTCGCGTCTGGCTACCAGACAAGTAATGGAATACAACACGTCCCGTAGTTAAGATATGTGGATAATCCTTTGTAGGCGTTTCTCCAGGCTCTTTCCACGTTACTGCTGCTAAGTTCGCTTTGCCATCCGGTGTTCCGAACTTTTCTTTAAACATCGTTGGCGTCCCTGGATGATCCTCTGATGGACATGGCCAGAATACACCGTCTTCTTTGTCAATGCGCTCCCAAGTAATCCCATAGTAATCTGCTTTTCCGCCTTTCGTCGCTACGCGGAACTCTTCAAAGATCTCTCTAGCTTCTTGATAAGGGAAGAACTGTCCCTTTCCAAGACGTTTGGCAATGGCTTGCATGATACCCCAATCAGGTAAAGATTCACCTAGCGGTTCTCTTACTTTACGAATTCGGATGACGCGTCCCTCTAAGTTTGTTGTCGTTCCATCATCTTCCGCCCAAGTTGCTGCAGGAAGAATAACATCTGCAAACTCGGCAGTTTCCGATAAGAAGAAATCGCTCACGACCATGAAGTCTAGCTTACGGAAAGCAGACCAGACATATTCGGTATCCGGTGCTGAAACCGCTGGGTTACTACACATTACATGCATCGCACGAATGTTGCCAGCATGGATTTCATCAAACAATTCAAAAGCAGATACCCCGGGTTTAGGCATATCACTCGGATCCATTCCCCATAGCTCAGAAATATACTTTACAGCTTCTGGATCTGTGATCTTACGGTATCCAGGAAGTAAGTCGGACTTTTGACCGTGCTCGCGTCCTCCTTGTCCGTTGGCTTGTCCTGTAAAGGTGGCTACACCGGAAGCAAATTTCCCGATCTGTCCTCGCAGTAAAGCCATAGACGTATATAAGGATACGTTGTCCACTCCTTTAGACTGCTGTTCAGCTCCTCTTGCAAACATCATAACGGAACGTGGAGAGCGACCATAGATATGAGCAGCCTTGATGATCTTACCCACTTCAATCCCAGTAATCTTAGCAGTATACTCTGGTGTGAATTTTTCTACTGCCACTTTAAGCTCTTCATAATTATTGCAACGGTTAGCTACATAGTCTTCATCCACATATCCTTCTTTAATTAAAATGTGCATGATTCCATTAGCCAACGCGGAGTCCGTTCCAGGTTTAAGATCCAAGTGTACGTCAGCAATACGTGCTGTCGGTGTTTCTCTTGGATCAGCTACAATCATTTTTGCCCCTTTATCCTTAGCTTTCCATAGCCATTGAATACTCGTTGGGTGGCATTCTGCTGTGTTGGACCCAGCAATAAAGAAGCAATCGGTATGCTCAAGCTCTGGCCATGGTAAGGTAGATCCACGATCTGTTCCAAGTGTTTTTAGAAATCCACCTGCAGCAGAGCTCATACAGAAACGTCCATTGTAATCGATGAAGCGAGTGCCAAGTACCGCTCTTGCATACTTTCCTACGAGGTAGCACTTTTCATTGGTCATGGATACTCCGCCGAATACAGACACAGCATCTTTTCCATATTGCTGCTGCAACCCTTGGAACTTCTCGGCAATCAGGTCTAATGCTTCCTCCCAACTCGATTCTACAAACTTCCCGTTCTTCTTAATAAGCGGACGTAGAATACGTTCCTTATGTTCAACGGTTTGATAGGCCGTCACTCCTTTAGGACACATTTTCCCATTTGTCACAGGCCAATCATATCGTGGTTCAACTCCAACGACTTTCCCCGTCTTTTCCTCTACGCGCAAGTGCATTCCACATTGCATTCCACAATAACAGCAATGGGTTGTGATTAACTTTTCTCCTGGCTTGTGAAGATTCTTTACCCATTCTTTTGTTACAAATTGTTGAGTCATGACGTTTTCCCCCTTTTATTCTCCTGATACTTTCTTGTCTTTTTTATCTGGCAGATCATAGAATTCATCAGCACGTTTCTTTCCAAAACCAGAAATATGAATATCATTCATTGTACGAATTGGGCTATACGGGTTGCCTTGTGGTGCTTCTAAGTTCATCTGCTTCATGACACGAATCCGTCTACGGCATGGCTGACAGTAATCCGCTAGGCTAGTTCCATCGGACATCTTTAAATCAAAGCTTTGGGCTGCAAGTATTTCTTTTACATCGGTAATCTGATCATCATTACTGTAATTCGTGCCGCACTTTTTACAGGCTCGCGTATCCACCTTCACAACCTCCTGGTAGTTCATCGGTACCGCTGCAGCCAAAGGGCGAATAGGCAAGTGGAATAGCTTACCGAACGGAAAATAGACAAGGAAAACAATAACCGTAATTTGGTGAATCAACGTAAGATAGTGATGCATCCAGCCATCCAAGAACTTATAAGAAACCGTAAGAACAAGTCCCGTTAGCGTTACTGCAAGCAACAAGTAAAGAGGAAACAAATCGAATTCAGCTCGTTGCGTAACTTTTACATCTTGATCTTTGATCCGTCTGACAAGAGCCATAATTACTCCTATCATGACCATGATCGCTGTAATATTTAAGCCATTATAAACGAGTTCTGCGAAAAGTCCGTTCGCCGCCATCTTAATGGTAGGAATGCCCATCACCATAATTTGATAAGTTAGCGGATCAACCAAGTCAAAGTGCATCCAGCCAAAGGTTAAACCAAAGGTAATGGCAAGAGATCCAATACAACCCCAGGCTATAAGAAAATGTTGAACCCCACGATAGATACCGCGCTTAAAAATAAACTTTTGTAAGATAATATTGTCAAACGCTGTTTTAGCAATGGAGCGAAAATTACGACCTGCTCTATCTGATGTTTTCAAGTTTTGGATTGATCTTGCAATCATTTGTCGAGTTGCTGGACGAACGAGCCACGCACATAAGCGAACGGTTATTCCAATTGCAAAGATAAAAGAAGAGATCATATACCCTAAAAGTGCCATATCAATATGCTTAAACTGTTTGGTTCCGATCCACATCGTAAAAAACAATATCAGGGTTACCAAGAAGGCGTACATACTTGTCTTTGAATAAAAGGAACGTTCAAAGGATTTCATGTGCCCTTCCTCCTTTTCACTAGTAATGTTATTTCGTTTTTGGGCCACATCAACGAATGTTTCGTAAGGTTATTGTAAATTGAACGAGGTTTAAGCACTGTGAACTACATCACACTCCGAGGTGACAAACTTTTGAACGAAAGGACATCCTTACCTTCTCGATGTGACAAACTTCATAGATTTAACCCAAGTAACCTTCTACGATTAGAGCGAAAGAAAGCTTCTATATGAAGCCATTCGAAGAAGTAGACATTTGAATTTCCTATATAAGGAGTGACTAAAAAGATGTTAAATGGAGAAATCATTGCGGTTACAAGCGGTAAGGGAGGCGTAGGGAAATCAACCGTTTCCGTAAACCTCGCTCTTTCCCTAGCGAGATTAGGAAAGAATGTTGCCCTCATTGATCTAGATATCTATGGTTTCAGTGTTCCAAAGATCCTTAACTTAACGTCAAAGCCGAAGACGATGAACGGAAAAATCATTCCTGTAGAATCCCATGGGGTTAAAGTCATGTCGATGGGATTCCTAGTTAAAGGAAATGACCCTATTGTTTGGCGCGGACCGATGCTTGGTAAAATTGTAGAGAACTTCGTGAAAGATGTCTTATGGGGAGAACTTGACTATGCCATTCTGGATCTTCCACCCGGTACAGGAGACGTTGCTTTAGATCTACATCACTTTATCCCGCAAAGCAAAGAGATTATCGTTACGACCCCTCATCCAACGGCTACACACGTAGCAGAACGCGCTGGAACAATGGCGCTCAAGACAAAGCATGACATTCTAGGAGTGATAGAAAATATGAGTTATTTCATACCACCGGCAAGTGAGGAGAAATTTTTTCTTTTTGGCAAGGGGGGTGGAGATCAGCTAGCTACCGACCTTCATACGGAGGTTATCGCTCGCCTTCCTATAGAGCCACCAAGGGAAGGAAGTGCAACTCCCTCCGTTTTTGAACAGGGAAGTGAACTATATAATCACTACATGAAATTAGCCGAGAAGGTAGATCAACTTTCAAAACAACAAAACTTGGCCGATGCCAAACTATAATGATTTTGAAAAGAAAATGCCTGTTCAAGAGTTGATTGTCTTGAATGGGCTTTTTTAGCTTGTCATAAAGGTGTCACACCTCCTCTCTCCTAATAAGGCATATAATAGATTTAACGCAAATGGATATTCGTATTTCAATCATAGTAAAGGTGATAAATATATGAAATGTGCGGTCAAAAAAAAGAAGAACACGCTGTCTATTGAGCTCAAGGAACTATTAGATTCGGCAGAGCACACATTGAAAACGAGGAAAGGAACGTATCTATTTCAGGAGGGAAGGGAAGCCAAAGAACTCTACTTGATTCGATCTGGACGGATCCAAATCAGTAAGATTACTCCTGACGGGAGAGAGCTTACTCTCAGAATCTGCTCTAAGGACGATATTGTAGGAGAATTGACCCTCTTCACCGATAACGCAAAGTACTTACTTAACGCAAAAGTGCTAGAAGATGGAGAAGTGGCCGTCATCAATAAGGACGATCTTGAACAGAAGCTGTTTGAGAAGCCGGCTCTAGCTTTTGAATTTATGAAATGGATGAGTGACCACTTCCGGCGCACCCAAACGAAGTTACACGATTTAGTTCTTCATGGAAAAAGAGGAGCCTTATACTCTACCCTTATTCGAATGTCTAATAGCTACGGACTCCAGACTGATAAAGGGATTCTTATCGACATCCCTTTAACGAATCATGAGCTTGGAAACTTTTGCGGAGTATCTAGAGAAACGGTGAACCGGATGCTAAGTGACCTTAGAAGCAAGGAAATCCTTTCTGTTCATAAAGGGAAAATCCTTATTCATCAGATTGATTACCTCAAGCAAGAGATTAACTGTGAAGAATGCCCCATCGTTACTTGTAATATAGAATAGAGCTGCGGGATTCCTTAACTCCCTGCAGCTCTATTTTTACTCCCAAACGTCAGGACTTCCCTCTTGGTCTTCGAGAAGCACAACCTCTACTTCTCTCCCCGCTTCATACCCTCTTGTCCCACCGGGTAAGATCATTAAAGAGTCGGATTGAGCAAGAGAGGTAACCACATTGGACTTATCGAGTCCTGAAGGGGAAACATACACTCGTCCACCCCGATAACTGATTTTACTTCTTACCAACCGTGTGAATGGATTAGCTTTTGGAAAATCAGTATCTAATATAGCTTGAATCTTTTTCAGGTAGGGGTTAGGGGAAAACAACTGTTTTCTCACAACAGGACGGACGAGCAATTCATACCCTACATAGCATGCGGATGGATTTCCTGATAACCCAAATAATAGCTTTCCATTCCAGGTTGCTACCGTCGTCACACTCCCTGGTCTCATAGAAATTTTATTAAATAATACCTGAGCGCCTAACTTTTCATATATAGCAGGCATATAATCATAGTCTCCGACGGATACCCCTCCGGTTGTAATGAGTAGATCTACATCTTCCAGTGCCTTCTTCATTTTTTCATAGCAGGTGTCAAAATGATCAGGAAGCAACCCTAAATACTTTGGTTCCCCTCCAGAGCGAATAATCTGTGAGGCGATCATATACGAGTTGCTGTTCCGAATTTTCCCTGGAACGAGCGGCTCATCAACATCTAATAATTCGTTGCCTGTTACAAATAGGCCAATGACCGGTTTCTTGGCCACCAAGACGTGACGGTTACCCAAGGTAGCAAGCAAAGCCTTAATTCCTGGATTAATCATGGCTCCTTTTTGTACGAGAACGGTTCCTGCTTTTGCATCCTGCCCTGTAAAAATGACATGATCTCCTGATCGGACAGAACGCTTGATCCTCACCTTCTTTATTCCATCAGAGGTGACGGTTTCTGTGAGCTCGAGCATGATCACCGCATTCGCTCCAGCTGGCATCTGTGCCCCTGTCATAATACGAACCGCTTGACCTGGTCCTACCGTGCGACTTGGAACAGAACCTGCTCCTATTTCCTCTATTACTTCTAAATCCACCGGATGATCGAGGCCTGCCTCATGTAAATCTTCCGCACGCACGGCAAATCCATCAAATCCAGACCGGTCAAAGGACGGAATCGGTTGTTCCGCCACTAAGTCCAAGCCTAGAAATCTTCCATCACAGTTTTCGATGAGGATCGATTCATGCTCACCTGTCTTTGCTTCCTTCATCACCTTTAGTATGGCTTCACCAATAGCCACAGGTATTCTTCTCTCAACCAAGAAACGTCACTCCTTATACAAACCTTAAAAGAAAAACAGTAGAACAATCATAAAATAAATGGAATTTGCGATTTCTAATACCCCAACTTTCACTGCAGACACATTTTTTCCATATAAACCTATCGCTCGAACTGCACTTGGTGCATAGGCCAAGGCAAGAAGAGGTAATCCCACAAGCCAACATCCAGCCAATAATAGTAAATGGTACCCCCAAGAAACCCAGCGATAAACGGCGTTATTCCGTTCACGAATCATCGTTTTTACATAAAATGTACTTCCGATAAAGAAGAGCATGGAGAATCCCCAAACCATAAAGGCCGTTTGATCTAATTTCCCTGTACCTACATAATAACTCGTCAGACCGCCTATGCCAAACGCCGCAATGGCACAAAGATCATTAAAGAGCGCACGCTCCTTATTTCGCTTAGAGTAAAGAGCATTAATAAAAAGGAAAGGAATCATAGCAAAGCCAAAATAGGTGATCTTCCCTATCTCCAAAATAGGTAGGATCAGAGAAACTCCCGCCAAACCACCGTAAATCAAAGTCCATCTCAAGTAATGATTTACTTGCTTACCCTTGACTGCCATGAGTAGGGAATAGGTTGCAAGATAAAGAAACAACCAGCCAATAAACAAAGGGATATGGAGCCAAGAAGGCTCTCCTGCTATGACTCCTAAAGCAAAAGGAATGACGAGCATGGCCCAAGCCCCATGTTGTTTAGGTATTAAAGGTTTCATCCGGTCTTCTCACCTCCATTATTTTTTCGCAACGATTGAGGAATGTACACACAGAACGGCTCACTCTCTAGATAATCTCCCGTCACCGCATAAGCTCGTGAGCGGGAACCTCCACAGACCTGCCTATATTCGCATACGCCACATTTTCCTTTAAACTGGTCTGGATCTCGTAAAGCCTTAAAAACAGGGGAATCTCGATAAATAGAAGCCAGTCTTTCTTCTCTTACATTCCCAGCCTTAATCGGTAATAGACCGCTTGGATAGACATCTCCTATGTGAGAAATGAAAACAAATCCATTTCCATCATTAACCCCCTTCGGAGCTCTTCCAAGCCCATCAATTTGACCTGTCATGCCCTTCATTAATGCATCTTTATAATGGATTAAAGGAGAGGAGTTGGACTGCTCTCGCCCTTTCTGCTGAATGACAACTCGACGATAGTGCTGAGCTGCTGTGGTTTTAATATCAAACGATACTCGTTTACTCAAGTTGTATAACCACAAGAATACTTTTTCATGCTCCACAGGACTAATCATATCCGAATCTTTCCCCCTGCCCGTTGGGACAAGAAAGAACACACTCCATAACACACAATTCAGCTTCTCCACTAACTCTGCCATCTTATCTAGATGCTCCAGATTATAGCGAGAGACGGTTGTATTAATCTGGATAGGAATTTGACATTCATTTAGATATTCTATCGCTTGCATCGTCAAGTCAAAGGAACCAGATGTTCCTCTAAATTGATCATGAATCACTGGGTTCGGACCATCTAAACTAAAAGCCCACCGAGAAAGTCCGACTTCCTTTGCTCTCTGAATGGCCTCTCTTGTAACGTTTGGGGTGGCGCTTGGAGTCATCGATACCCGCACTCCTTTTTTAATCGCGTAGTCCGCCAAGTCATAAACATCTTCCCGCATTAAGGGGTCTCCCCCTGAAAAAACCAACATCGGATTTCCCATGGCTCTAATTTCATCTATAAGTTTTTTACCCTCTTCATGAGTAAGTTCTCTAGGATCTCGTGTATACTGTGCCTCTGCTCGGCAATGTAAACAATTCAATTGACAGGCTCTCGTCAATTCCCAAATCACGATAAATGGATTCTGGTTATAATCCATAGTTAGCATAAAAAGCACCCCCACTTTCGTTTCCGGTTATGCCCTTATTCTACTTCGAGGGGAAGCTTTATGAAGTGACTGTCGTCACACAAACGCATTACAGTTCAGTGAAGGGAAAAGAAAAAAAATAAGCCTGAAGGAGCTTATGGCGCTTCCTCCACGCTTACAATTTGATCAATATGCTCTACAAAAAACTCGACTAGCTTCGGGTCGAACTGTCGACCAGATGATTTTATCATTTCTCCTAAGGCTTCTTGAGTAGTCAACTGCCGCCTATAAATTTGATCGTGAGTCATCACATCATAAGCATTGACAATAGCAAGAACCCTTGCTATAAAAGGAATCCGGTCTCCCTTAATGCCATATGGATAACCCTTTCCGTCCCATCGCTCGTGCATGGCTAAAATCGCCTTGGCTACACCGGGCTCGCCAATGGACTGAGCCATCCGATACCCCACCTCACTGTGTCCCTTCATAATTTCCCATTCTTCAGCTGAAAGTTCGCCTTGTTTTCCAAGAATTTCTTTTGGTATGGCAATTTTACCGATATCATGCAACTGAGCAAGGAGTTGGATATCCATAAACTCAGGAGAATGCTCTTCAATCTCTAGCAGTTTGGCAAAATTAGTGGCCATCCTTATGATTCTTTCGGTATGTCCTTCCCCTTCGAAGCAACGCGTACGCATCACATTCTTCAAATTAAGAATCATATTCTTTTTGAAAAATTCACTTTCTAGCAGCTTGTTCTTATACATACGCCCTTCGGCTATACTTAACAGCTCTTCAAAGGATAGATCTCCATGTTTCTTTGTAGCTCCGCCTAGGGCTAAACTCACTTCAATGGGATCTGCTTTCACCTTTCTGCAATCGACTTTAATCTGATCCATCAAAACTCCAGCTATCTGTTCATCTGTGTTAGGGAGTAGAATTAAAAATTCGTCGCCGCCCCATCTAGCAATCATATCTGTCCTTCGGCAGGTTTGCCTTAAGATCTGGGATGCTCGAACAATAAGCGCATCACCACTTTGATGTCCAAACACGTCATTCGTTAACTTGAGTCCATTCATATCGACAAGAATGAGGCTTAAGGGGAGACTAGTAGAAGAGCTTATTTGGGGCATCATTTTTTCGATATAGGCCCGATTAAACAAACTTGTCAAACTATCATGATAACTGAGAAACTCCACTCGTTCTTGTGATTGAAGATTCTCTGTCACATCCGTGAGAATGACCATAATCCTTTCTTGACCAGATTCATCGTTAATCTGTTTAAATTCAATATTGATAGATCTTGCTCGGATGATCAGCATCTCTGGAAGTTGATCTAAATAGTTCTCTTTAAGCAACTCATCTGTTCCTGCAGAAAAAAAGGCTGATAAGCACTCCTCAAGCTTCATTTTGAGGTCAACCTTGTCTCCACTAAGAAGTTCGGTTACGGATCGATTCTCAATTCTCTGTCCAAATATCTTTACACATTCAGCACTATACTCGTTATGAACCAACAAGTCCCTGCCAAAGGTCATAAAACCTTGATTCGAATTATCCAACAAGGTGCGAATTTCCGATTCTCTTTTCTTTAATACTCGTCCTTGTGCATCACTTATTTTAAATATTTTCCGAGTCAGCTTGAGGAGCTTCTCATAATGAGCTAATAACTCTTGGTAATGAGGGAGAAGCTCGTTCTGCTGATATTTGCCCTCTCGGAGGCATGCCTTACCTCGGACCAAGATGTTCAGTTCTGATTCAAATATTTTTTCATCGTTACTTGGAGTTACCACTATAGGCTCCCTCCTTTCTAGTCAATGGGCGAAAGCCCACTACTAGTATATCATCTCTCTGTATCTCTTGCCCCATATAGGCTTCTAACTCATTAGACAAATACTGTTGTTGGTCTGCAAGTGGCTGTTGGTAGTACTTTTCAATCGCTGCTATGAATCTCTTCTTGCCAAAGGAGAAATTATGACTTCCTCCATTCTGGTCAAGAAAACCATCCGTAGTGAGATACAAAGTAGGATACTGTTCCAATGAAATTTCATGATTAGTAAAGGAATATTGAAGGTCCGTCTTTCTATACCCAATCCCTTTCTTATCCGCTTGGATTAGTTCCACCTCACCGTCGTTCCTTGCAATAAATAGTGAGCATCTAGCCCCCGCATAAGTCAATTTCTCGCCTTGAATATAACAGACGCTAATATCTAAGCCATCATCCGTTCCTAGAACCTTGTCCTCTTTGTTTAGTGTTTCCTGAACCAACTGATTTAACCTTTGCAACAGACTGCTGGGATCACATGATTCTTCGTTCTCCGTGATCTGATGAAGTATAGAAACCGCCATCATCGACATGAGAGCCCCTGGCACCCCATGACCTGTACAATCACCTACAGCTAACACATACTCGTCTTCTTTAAGCTTCTTTATCCAGTAAAAATCGCCGCCAACTAGATCTCTTGGCTTCCATAGAAGAAAGTATTCCTTCAATGCTTCATCTAACTTCTCCGGAGAAGGTAAAATGGATTCCTGTATTCTTTTGGCGTAGTCTATACTATCTAAGAGAGCCTGATTTTTCTCGTGCAGTTCCCTCGTTCTCTCCATTACCTTTCCTTCAAGCTCCTCGTTGAGCTTTAATGCACGCTTGAATGGATTCGCTAAATAATGAGAGATCAGATAGAAAATAATAATGATTAAAAGGAGACAAACGAAGGTTGCGATAGCAATGTTTGCTTTAATGGTATTTAAAAAGAATACCGTCTCATCTCGATGGATCTGGAAAAGAAGCTTCCAATCCGTATTCGCGATAGGATAGCTGATTAAATCAATAAGATGCCCTTCATGGTCCTTATATTCAAGAACAACTGGATTCAGGTTATCCGCTTCCTCAATCCATTCACGAGTTTCCTGAATTGAAATATATTCTTCGATATTTTTTCCTTGATGAGAAAAATCATCAGACAGCCAAATGCTACCGTCTGGACCAATCAGCCAGAGATTGCTAGTTTTTCCATACTTAAACTTTTGAAATTCTTCTGACAACTCTTTCAAATCTAGCCCTACACCTACTATAGCTCTTGGATCCTCTAAATCTCCCATCAAGGTGTTGATAAAGACAAAAGTTTCCTGTCTTCCTTTATTATAATCTATCGTTACATTTACTTTGTTTTTGGATTGAAGAGCTTGAAAGAACCACTCATGCAGCGGGTCATCCTTTGACATCGTCTCAATGATTGTTCCCGTTTCTGCCCAGTAATGACCCGTTATCGCGCTAACGATAAAGGCATTGCTATAATCAAAATGCTTAGCCGTATCTACCATTCTTTGTACAGAATATCTACCTAATTCAGGCTCCTTCTCTCCACCAGAGATCCAATCTATGATGACTGGATCATAAGCTAAGCTTAACGACGTTTCCTTTGCACGGTCAATTCTTCCATTGATCTTGGAAGCCATAGACTCAGAGATGTAGATGAGATCCTTCTCCTTCAGTTTCTTTACGGCTTCCTTCTCCATGATCAGGTACCCAATTGTACCAATGAGACCAATTGAGAAAAGTATCATAAAACTAGCTAAAATCATAATACGATAAACTCCCGTGTCATAATCAAGGAGCTTACCTATTAGCTGCTTGCGATTCATAGGTGTTGAGGGCTTCACTATTCGTACTCCCTTGGTAGAATATCAAAAGGGAAAGTTAGGTCTTCCATGAACTCCTCCGCACACTCGAATTCACTTTCATTATCCGGATGGTAATACCACTTTAAGGTAATCCTCTTTCCCTCTTGAAAAGCGTGATCGAACTTATCAAGCAACATCATCACACACTTCGAGCTGCTAGTGTTAATATACGGCAAGGTAAACTCTATTACCACGTCTTTATCCTCTTCTAGAGAAAAGTAAGAATCTACCCATTGAAAAAGCGGCTCATAAAATTTAAAAGCATTCTCGGGATAGGATTGTCCCCTCAAGGTAAGCACATGTGTCTCTGCACTAAAAAACACCTCCGGGGTGCTTTTCGTTCCTTCTATATATAACTTGTCCATCGTAACACTCTCCTACATCAGACAGTTCTAATCAGCTACTAACAGTATAATAGTCCCACACAATAAATACCAATAAATTTTAGCTTAAGAAAAGAAGAAAGAAGAACCCGACCGGCCTCGCCGGTAAGAGTCCTCCTTACCTATCAAACTGGATAGGAATTTCTTTGTAATCCTTTTTCTTATCCTTTGTGAGACGCAACTCTAGCATCCCCTCTCGATATAGGGCAGAACTTTGGTTCCAGTACACTTTACTAGGGAGATAAATTACTTGTTTTTGTCTAACAACTCCTGCCAAGACTAATTTGTTCAATTCTACCCAAACCCTTAGTCGTTTGACGTTGCAGTCCGTTGGAATGGGAACCCGTACAATGACTTCGTTCTCTGTCTCATATAGATTATAATGAAATTCTTTTCTTCTAACTTTAGCTTCCCTCGAATCAGATCCTGATTTCTCAAACATGCCTTCAAGGTAATGATCTAACCAGGACAAGTCAAGCTCAGGAACATGCTGAAACTCATCGGGACTTTTTATTTTCTTAAATTGGCTCTTAAACTGCTCCCAATCATAAGGAGGTAAACCAGGTTTCATATGGTTAGACATCTTCTTTCCTCCTGGGTATTAGACTATAGATTTACTCCTACTGTATTCATGAAGATCCGTTTACGACCCTTTAAAACAAAAAAATAAGCCTACCCTTAACGGGTAGACATGTCATTTGAGATCTTTATGCTTTTTTCCCTCTCATGGGAATCTTGAAAACTGTCCAACTCTCACTAGTTGTTGGCATTGCTCTGTATTTCGCTAGTTCTTCTTGATTCAGTTGGTAGCTAACCACTTCCCCGTGCTGACCGTCCGTCGTATGGACATCATCCCGTGGAACAGCCGTATGCTTAGCTACGTGCGAAATTCGGCCGAAAGTCATTTCTAGCTCCTCCTTTAACCTTAATGTGGTACAACGAGACAGCTAGGGTGATATGAACATTTTGGCGTTACTGCCAGAGCCTACCTTAGTGACCATTATGCATGCAGTAGGTAATTATGATTATGACATATTTAGACAGTTAAAGCAATTGGAAAGGTCTAGGAAAGAACATCATAAACCCATTTTTAGGAAGATAATTTTTTTGCCTAAGTGCTTAAGGTGGCTTGATTACATACTATACCATGATTTACCACAAAGAAAGGAGGTTTACTTGTGAAAAAAAAGAATAGAGGGAAATGCTGCAGAGGCAATGAAATCGTCTGTCTTTCCCTTCCTTCCCCACTAAACTTAGTTCTCCTAGGCATTAAACTCCGTCTTGAATTACCTTGCTTACGTTTAACTTCTAAAGAGCAAATATCTGAGCAACAAATTGAAAGACTGATCAATCTCCTTAGACGCCTACTAGGCGGTCTACTTGGAGCCAATGCCGGCAATGTAAGTAAAGCCCAAATAAGAAAGAGACTATTACAGCTTCAGCGTCGCCGTTAGACCCAATACTAAAGATAACGGGAGTGATATTGTTCAATGAATAACCATTATCGTCTCAAAGCGGTTTCCTTTTCTCGGGCTCAGTACCTCAATTATATTAGTAGAATGAGAAGAGCCATTAATCCCATTCAGATTAAACAAAGAAATATTGTGATCGGTACGAACAACTCTTGGTTCGGCGCCCGGGAGATTGACCGTAATCCCGCTTGGGTTGAAGTAAGTGGTGCTCGTTATGTATGGAGTCAATCCAACCCTAGCTCCGACCGAGCCATCGTCTCAACTTCCTTCACCCTCCCTCGTCCTCGAAATATTCGTTCCGCCTCCCTATTTTTATCCGTTGACAACTATGCCATTGTCCTTGTGAATGGAAGAGTAGTAGTTGATGATAATCCTGTAGCAAATCCCGCTAACTTTAATCCCGGCAGAACCTTCAACATTAGACCTTTCTTGCGTCGCCGAATAAATGATGTCGTTATTATTGCCTTTAATTTCGGTGGAAACCGAACGGCAGCTAACCCAGCAGGAGTAGCAGCAAGAATTGATATCAGGCTCCGAGATTAGCAATAAAGAAGAGGGTGTCCTCTTAACTTGAGGACACCCCAATACTTAAATTGCTTCTCCATTCACGCAAAGTCATCTCTCGTGTATTCTCCTTGACTACCGGATCTTGGTCTGCTAGACTCTCTGCTTCTTCCCACGAGTCAGCGAGGAAAATAATGAGTCCTCCACTCCCATCCGTAAAAGGTCCCTTGGCCAATATTTTTCCCTGTTCAATCAATGTATTCAAGTACGCAATATGCTCTTCTCTTATTTCCTTGTCTTTCTTTTCATCAATCGTCTTCATAATTCCTACATAGTAGTTCATCTGCTTGACACCGCCTTTTACTTTTTATTGATCAACAATTACAAACTTTGTCTCCTGGTTGTAATCAATGAATAACTTACGAAAAACAAATCTTATAGAGTACTTATCCAGGAGAAAACATATTCCCTTGACAGACCACTCTGTGTCGCCTTCCCTATACTCATCCAGAGTTAGGTTAAAAGTAACTGAACCTCAACAATCACCATTTGGAGTTGCCTTTAGTCTTATGATTGGGGCTGTTTTCCCTATCTCGTAACTCATTTTAAAAATTTCCTTACATGCATCGTCCGATATCTCAATCATATGCTCCCTCCAAGACAAAAAAGCACTGTAATTTTAGTCCCAAAAGTAAGGAACTTATCACAGCGCCTTTGCTGATCAAATCAATATGAATTAAAAAGTGAGATTACATATTCATCATAACGCAGGAAAAATATACAGTCAATAATATTCAGAATAATATAACTAATAGTCCAATAAACTTAAATTGTACAACGAAGATTGGCTAATTTCCGACGAGTATCTCCAAAACTACCAGAAAAGGGGGATAGTCCACTGTTTTTCATGATTAGTTTATTTTTGTAAAAAGGAGGAAAATTATGAGCACAAAGAGAGTTCAGTATCCCTGGTATAAAAAAGAGGACACCGATGCTTTCTTCGCCCTTTTCCAAAACAATTTAGCAAATTTCGTGGTGATTGCCGTGAGTATGTTGGGAATGGGTTTCCCAGCCGAAATTGTATTTGGTAAAGTCATACCTGGAGCAGCGATTGCTGTATTGGTCGGTAATCTCTATTACGCCTATTCTGCGAATCGATTAGCTCAAAAGGAAGGCAGGATCGATGTTACAGCGTTATCTTACGGGATCAGTACCCCCGTTATGTTTATCTTCTTGTTTGGTGTCTTGCTTCCGGCCAAGCAATTGACAAACGATCCAGAGCTGGCTTGGAAAATTGGTTTGGCAGCTTGTTTAATTAGCGGGCTGATAGAAGTACTTGTCAGTTTCTCTGGAAATTGGATTCGAAATCATCTCCCTCGTGCAGCGATGCTTGGAGCCTTAGCCGGAGTTGCTCTCTCTTTTATCGCGGGTGAAATGCTATTTAAAACCTTTGAACTTCCCGTTGTCGGTCTCCTTGTCCTCGCCATTATTATTATCGGCATTATCGGTAAAATCAGTATGCCCTTTAAAATCCCATCCTCCCTATTTGCTATCGTAATTGGAACCGTTCTAGCTTACGCTCTCGGTCAAGCCAATACAGCAAAAATCAGCGAAGGTCTGTCCCATGTTGGCTTCTATCCCATTCTTCCAACCTTTGGTGCATTCGAAGGAATGTCCTATCTCTTCGGTCCACTCATCGCCTTATTTGCGGTAGTATTACCTATTACAATATATAACGCAATTGAAACGATGAATAACGTTGAAGCGATGGCCGCTGCTGGTGACAGCTATGATGTACGGGAATGTCAAGCCGTAGATGGAGTAGGAACCATGCTCGGAGCCCTTTTCGGAGGGGCATTCCCTACTACGGTGTACATCGCTTCCGTCGGTTCGAAGTGGATGCAAGCTGGGCGAGGATACAGCATTTTAAATTCCATTGTCTATATTTTTGCTGCGATGTTTGGCTTGATTGCTGCCATGTCGGCCATTATTCCTGTTGCTGTAATTGCCCCTATTCTTGTATTCGTAGGGATTTCCATGGTCGCAACAGCCTTCCAGTCAAACGAAATCAAATACTTCCCAGCTGTCGCGTTGGCCATGCTTCCTTATTTCGCAAACTATATCATGACCCGTTTTAATGGAAAAGCTGCGGAAGTCGTAACTGGCGTATCCTCAGGGATTGTTCCACTTGGACAGGGAGCGATGTTTACAGGCATCATACTCGGTGCCATTGCTGTATTCATTATTGACCGAGACTTCAAAAAGGCTACTGTGTTTTCTTTCGTAGGCGCTCTATTCTCCTTTGTCGGATTGATGCACGCTCCTTCCTTATCACTAGGAGCAGCTAATAACTTCGCACTAGGCTATATTATTATGGGGCTCTTCTTCACTTATTATATTTATGCCGGGGTTAACGATGAGGGGATCCAACAAAAGAATCAGAGCTTCTCGACAGATTAAAACAAGGATAAAGGAGCTGCTCCCAAAGTTAGACTCGAACTTTGGGATCGAATCTGAAGTATGAAGCATTCATTACAGCTACTAACCATGAGTGTACAACGGGTTCCGTTTAGAGGTGCAAGGGTATTACCATTTTTCAGTACGTTTACGTTTCAGAGTGCTTTTACCAATAAGATCGCATCGAAATTCGTAATTAAATCATGAAGAAAGAAGGCCTTCTCTCAACTGTTATGTGTTGGAAGAAGCCCTTCTTTAATTTTGTTTGTGTTCATGAACTCAAATCGATAGAGGAATGGACTTGCAATCGGACAGGTTGGAGCCTTTTCTACCTTGAGCTGTCGGAATGAGGCCTGTATACTGACTGGTTTGAGCTTTTTTCGGCTTGAGCTGTCCGAATCAAGCCCGTATTCTGACTGGTTGGAGCTGTTTTCCCCTTGAGCTGTCCGAATGAGGCTTGTATTCTGACTGGTTTGAGCTTTTTTCCCCTTGAGCTGTCCCAATCAAGCCCATATTCTGACTGGTTCGAGCTTGTATCCCCTTGAGCTGTCCGAATCAAGCACGTATTCCGACTGGATCGAGCTTGTATCCCCTTGAGCTGTCCGAATCAAGCACGTATTCCGACTGGATCGAGCTTGTATCCCCTTGAGCTGTCCGAATCAAGCCCGCCTTCGATTTCACACCCCATTTCAACGTGTTGCGCTTCACCACTTGTACCTGTTGATTAAAGTGGAAAGTGCCATCTTTATGGCTATAGGTTTGTAAGATAACGACTGCCTTTTTTGAGAGTTCGAACGTACATAGCTAAGAATTCACATTGTTTTACCACCTTAAGAGCTTTTCCTGCTGCATGGCTCATATCAACCGACTCCCTTATCCTGATTACTACTCTCTTAAACGATGTGAAGCGTATAATGTTTCATTCCTTCCTTTCATGTAAAATTTGGATGAAGAAAAGAGGATCAAAGCTTTCCTATCTCGAATTTATGTGATGCAATTAAATGACGTAGAGAGAAGGTTCATTGTATGAGAATAGGCTTGGCCCAAACAAAATTTCCTGCATCGATGGATGAGGGAATCGACATTGTAAAACAAGGAATGAAAGAAGCTGCTGAATCCCGCTGTGATCTGGTTTGCTTTCCAGAATCCATCCTTCCTGGGCTGCGTGGTGTTGGTTATCCAGTAGAAGAGTACAATCAAGAAAAACAAAGAAAAGCTATTGAGTTAATATCCTCCCTAGCAAGGGAATACAAAGTAGCAGTCATACTCCCGACGGAGTGGATGGATGAACTGGGATACCATTTAGTAGCCTTTGTCATTTCAGAAGAGGGAGAAATACTAGGCTACCAAACGAAAAACCAGATTGCACCTGATGAGGATCAATTTGGATATGTAGCGGGGAATGGTCGAGAAATTTTTGAGATAAAGAACGTCAAATTTGGCATCGTGATTTGTCATGAAGGCTGGAGATATCCAGAGACCGTGCGTTGGGCGGCCCTGCAAGAAGCTGCCATTGTTTTTCATCCTCAATTTACTGGAGTCGTGAACCAACCAGAATTTTATCAGGTTGCCATGGTCTGCCGAGCAGCGGAGAACAATCTTTATTTTGCCAGCGTGAATTATTGCCTAGAAAATCAGGGGTGTTCCACTTCCCTCATATCACCATCTGGTGAACGTTTAAGTATGCTTACGCCGAGTACGGAGGGGCTTTTAGTGTGGGATATTGATCCGAATGAGGCACATAGATTACTAGCAAAACGTTTTAAACCGGAGCTACTAGGCTAGTTAAGGAAATAGCAGGAGTTTTTCCTGCTATTTCTATTTTCGGCTAAAAAGAGGAGGAAATAGAGGGAAAATATTCCGTTATATCATGTAAAGCCCTTAGTTTTTCTTCAATTTAATTAAATAGTCGGGATTACTTCCCTTATATCCGCCCAAAACTCCGCATTTTTGAAAATAACCGGATTGGGTTCCCTTAACTGCCTTCCACGCCCTCCCTAAGTCCCGCCAAACAAAAAGAAGAGGTCGAAGGACCTCCCAATCATAGGGTAAAGAAGCTGAACTAACCACAGCCACATGGAGTATCATATACTCCTTTCTGCCATCCATTACAAGAAAATTGAATAACAGAGAGCAGCAGACGAAAGCTTGAGGGATTAAAAGGATAGAAGATAACCGGTCGTCTCTTCTACCCCTATCCTATTCACGTTCTATCTTTGAGCTAATACCTGTAACTTAAGCGAGGTTACTTTAAAGCCATTTACAGGTGCCATATCCTGTGAACACGTCGAAACCGCCACCACAACATCATGTAAGGCCTTAAGTTGCACATAATCACCAGGCTTAGAAAACGGTTCTTCAATCACATAATCCCAATTCTCATCCAGCGCATTATTCATGAACCAATTGATAGGATCTGGAATAGGAAGATGATCAAGCTGATACTTTGCCAGAGCATCTCTTAAATTGTCGTGACAGTTAGGATGGTCTTCCATGTTGAAGTCCATCTTGTAGCGCCAGTAATCACAAGCCGGAAAGAAGAAGTCATGTCTCCCTACGGTATCCTTAACCATTTGCATGAGAGGTTTGCGCCTATTGCTGTAAAGATAATCTCCTTCTTTCAGTCGGATACTGCTTAACGAAGCACGCATATGTACAGGAGACACATGCTCCTCGGGAAGAGCATAGTTGAAGCAGACGAAGTCCCCGACCTGCTTACCTTCTACATCAATAATGACCAGTTCTTCTCCCGCCCGTACGAGAACACTCCTTCCTGAATACGGAGGAATCACAATTTCTTCCTTTATATATAAGTGCTGATTAATCAACCATTGTCCCCCCTTACCCGAATAGTACTAAGCTACTCCACGAATACGGCAACCGCACGGACCGGTGAACCCGTTCCTTTTCTAATTTTCAGTGGCAACCCAAAGTAGAGAAACCTTTTTCCCGCTACTTGATCAAGATTACATAGATTTTCAGTATTCGTAATGGCAAACTCACGGCATACCTGATGCCCGGAATACCGAGGATCATCGGGATGATCAATGGCTGGTGCATCTATTCCGATGTTGACGACCCCCTGCTGAGCCAGCCACTTTGCCGCGTCATACGTCAATCCCGTATGTCGGGTTAACCAATCCTCTGTCCCATATGACCGATTGTAATGACCCGTATAGAGAAGGACGATATCTCCTTTATCAATATGAAGGTTTGATTTGGCAAGTGCATTTTCCAAATCTCCTTTTTTGATATAAACACTAGCAGGAATATGGGATAAATCCAGACAAATTGCCGGCCCGTAAAAGTACTCCAATGGCATTTCATCAATCGTTGCCCCATTTGGATCATACTCATATACTGCATCGCTATGTGTTGGCCCATGTTCATTGATAAGAAGATTATTCGTAGCAAAAGGAAAACCAATCTTCTTCATAGACTCTTCGTGTGTAATATTAGGAAAGATCAACGTTCCCTGGTGCAAAGGAAACACAGGCATCCCCTGATAGATTTCTTGTGTTAGATCGATTAAACGAAATCCCATTATGAGCCTCCTTCCTCTATGAAATAACAGTTGGAATGATTTGATAGTTATCTACTTCTATCAATCCCATATCCGTAATCTTCCATTTTGGACTTGTTACTAAAGATACGAAGGATAGATGCATGAATGGGACATGGATGCCGCAGCCCAGCTCCTCTTCTGCTAAACGATGCAGTTCGGCGATTTTTTCACTCATTTCCTTCCCTGTCAGCTCATCCGTCATGAGTCCGCCAACACGCAGAGGAAGATCTCCGACTACCTTACCATCTTTAATCATGGCAATTCCGCCATTCATGGAAATGACGCGATTGATCGCAATGACCATATCTTCATAGTTCGTCCCGCACACAATAATATTATGCGTATCATGCGCAACACTCTCCGCAATTGCGCCGCTCTTCAGCTTGAAGCCGTTCATGAAGGTCTTTCCAATCTTTCCACTACGGCCGTGTCTTTCTACTACTAACAAGGGCAACACATCCTGCTGAAGACAAGGCTGGACAACTCCGGATTTGACGGATAAGGTAAATTCTTTTGCCCCCGTCAGGTTCTGATCAGGTATCACTTCGATCGCACGAACTCGAGCTTGGCTTCCATTTGCCTCAATATATAGCTCCTCTACTTTTACAGGCTTACGCTTAACGGACTTCTTCACGGTGTCCGGATAAATATAGGAAGGAATATCAATAACAAGTTCTCCACGTTCAGCTACTTTCTTACCGTCAATATAGACTTGTTCAATCGACATCTGATTGAGGTCACTAATGACAGCAATATCGGCTTTTTTACCTGGTGCGAGTAGCCCGCGATCCTGGAACCCGAAATGGGCAGCAGGATTAATCGTCACCATTTGAATCGCTTCAACCGGATCGACACCTTGAGCAATCGTTCTACGCACAATATCATTCATATGTCCGAACTTTAATAAATCCTCAGGGACCATATCATCCGAAACAAGAATCGCCCGACGAGAATCTAATCCTTCTTCCGTTATGGCTCGAATACACTCTGCCATATTCCTCTGGGAAGAGCCCTCTCTCATGAACACACTGATTCCGTATCGGAGTTTTTCAATCATTTCTTCTTTTGTGGTCGTTTCATGACATGAAATGTGAGCTCCTCCACTTATAATATGAGCAGCCAGTTCCTTGCCAAATAATCCAGGACAATTTCCTTCTACCGTTTTGCCAATGCTCTTTGCATAGCTTACGGAAGCAAGCTGATCTGTAATAATTTCCGGTGCATGATCAAATACGGGACGGACATTCGCAAACCCTTGAATTTCCCCGATACCTTGAACATACGGATCATTCAGTAATTCTTCCATATCTTTGGAATTCACATCATAGCCTGCTGTCTCTAGTCCCGGCACATCTGGTGTTAAGCAAGGAACCGTATAAAGTACCTTATTGGGTAAGGTCTTGGCTTCCTCAATCATCGCTTTCATCCCCATTACACCAAGAACATTCCCAATCTCGTGAGGATCGGCAATGAGAGTGGTTGTACCTGTCGGGATGGAGAGCTTAGAAAACTCCGTAACGGTTAGCATCGCGCTTTCAAAGTGCATATGAGAGTCAATGAACCCCGGACTGATAAACTTACCTTGGACATTTTCCACCTTCGTCTTCGGGCCAATGAGGTCGCTGGCATCTCCCACCATCAGGATATGCTCTCCCTTAATCGCCACGTCAGCCATATAGATTTCTCTGGTCACTACATTAATGAAGTACCCGCTTTTAAGCACGAGGTCAGCAAATTGATTGGAATCCATCAGAGTATCAATTAACTGTCGCCATTGCATCACCTGTTTAAGCGTTCTAGTGTTCATCAGTTAAACCTCCGTAATCTGTTATTGCCTCAGTTCGATTCCATACTGCTGGGCTAAGTCCCTCGCCAATGGCGTAACGATCGTATTCGGTCGTAGGTAGATACTGTATTGCTGATTGCTGTGCGCTGCTAATATATCGTCCTGCGACAATAAATATTTTTCCTCTGTCATAAAAGATCGTTTGTTACGGGAAATCCAGCTTGTTACTTGATCAGCCTCTAGCAGTTCCATTCCATACCCTCTTAATTGAAGCAGTCTTGACTTCATGTCATGCTTCAATAGAGGGGCAGCCCCTCCAAATCCTACCTCATTCCACTTCGATTGATAGGGATCTGCTCCTAAGGAGACTCCCCCGACCTTCTTCCCTTGTAATAAAGCTTCCATGATAACCCTAGAAAAAGGGTCCCTGTCATCAAATTGAATCGTTCGGGAAACCAAAGAATACGAAAGAACAGGAAGAAAAAAATGAGAGTAATGATCTAGATTGGCTGGCTCAAGATGGCAGATTTCATCTACACCTGTTCTCCGAACAACTTCGCTAATTGAATATCGTTGACATACGAGAGTATCCACCCACAGCCTCACTCTCATCTTCTCTCGGCTCAAAATCTCAAGGCAGCGAAATCCCTCTTCCATCCCTATTGCACTATAACTTAAAAGGACAAGAATATTCGGAAAGTCCTGATCTAACTCAACCGATCTGTGACGGTAAGAGAGAGTAAGCAAAGTGTTCCTCACTAGCGCACTCTGCTTAGACATTTATCCCACTACTCTCCCTTCTTTGATAAAAGGGCTCTTTCTACTTCACTATGCGGTCTAGGAATCACGTGAACAGACACGAGCTCACCTACACGGCTTGCTGCATTGGCTCCCGCATCGGTAGCTGCTTTTACCGCTCCTACATCTCCTCTTACCATAACCGTGACTAATCCAAAGCCGATCCTTTCATATCCGCAGATTTCTACGTTTGCTGCCTTTACCATGGCATCCGCAGCCTCAATTGCCCCTACTAATCCTTTCGTTTCTACTAAACCTAGCGCTTCTCCCATTATGATTCCTCCTTATTATGATTCTTCGTTATGATCAACAGAAGATTCCTCCGTTGTTGTTCCCTTCGTTTTTTTCTTGCGTGAAGAGCTAGTTTTTTTGGGTTTAGCTTTCTTCTCTTCCTTTATGAAGGAAAAGTGAGGAAGCAATTTTTCATTCACTTCCAGATGAGTTCGTGGGATGACGTGGGCAGATATCACTCGGCCAACTCTTTCCGCTTCCATCTTCCCTGCATCGACAGCTGACTTGACAGCACCTACGTCTCCACTGAGATGAATCGTAACTCCTAATGCTCCACCTACACCAATGACTCGCTCGACTCCCACAAGTTCTACGTTCGCTGCCTTTAACGCAGCATCAGCAGCTGAAACTGCTGTCGCATAACCAACCGTCTCAATCAAACCTAATGCAAATTGCATCTCCTATTTTTCTCCTTCCTGCAGCTGCGTCTCCTAAGAAAATAGCTTTTCAGCATCCTTTTCCAACTTTTCTATAACAGTTTCCACATAACCGCTCTGTCCTGTTATCAGAAGACAATCATCACGCAAATCAAACTGGAAGGAGGATTCTGGGTCATTCTTCATATAACGATCTAATAACGCTATTCCATTTACATATGAAACTCCGTTGATGAGCCCCACACATATTCCATCTTTGAGGTTAAAACAATCTAATAAAAATCGGGAAGGCCTAGCTGCTACATAGGACTCAATGACGCGAGCCGAAGGTCGATTCAACTGATTATAAATTTCTCGCAACACCTTTTGAGTAAGCTGTTGATCTTTGGAATGAATCTTTATCACATCAGGCAGCCCATTCCTCTCTTTTTCCCCCAACACTCCGCAGGATACCTCCGGGAGCTCTCTCGTTATTTGGTCAAATAAAAAGAAGGTTCCAGGATGGGTGGATGCCCCTGTGATCATGCCGGTGGAATCACTATATGAAATAGAAGGAATGTTACGATTCGGACTCGGAAACAGCCAAACATATTGATTTTTTCTTGTCTTCCCAATCAACTGTGCTCCTTGTTGCGGTTTGCCATCCGGCCTTGCCGGAGGCTGTGGACCCTGACGGCTAATGGCTCCTGCTGTTGTGAGCATCTGCAAGGATGATAATTGATTCATCCTTGTCTGTTCAGTGGCTCGCTCCGTTTGCTGCACGTTTCCGGGACGCTCTGGTAATAGTCTTTCTCTACTCTTTTCCCTCTGATAATTCGGGCGATGAATTCCCGGAATCGTGGGAGTTGCCCCTGCAGATGGGACAGAAGCAGATTGCCCGACCATAGATGTCACTTTATTGCGATTTAGGACTTCATGGACAATGTCTTTCATAAACTTCGCCACTAACTATCACCTCCTTACACTCACAACATTTTTTCTAGTTCGGGATGAGGGCGAGGAATCACATTTTCGGCAATTAATTCGCCTCCGGTTCTTGTATGAACCGTCTTGCCTATGTCAACGGCGGCCTTCACAGCACTCACGTCACCTGTGATGATCACACAGACGAGACCTGAACCGACGACCTTAAGGTCAATTAATCGAACATTTGCCGCTTTTGTCATCGCGTCTAACGCTTCAATGGCTGGAACTAAACCTCTCATTTCTACCATTCCTATGGCTTCCATTTATTTCTCACTCCAGACCCTAGAGGTAGTCTTCTAATCGGATGAAGTCGGCACCTGGAATCCTCTTCCGCTGGTAGTTCTCTTTTTCAGTCAAAGGAACCGTCGCATCGATCCCCATCTTGGCCGTTACACCTCGCAGGTTGTGTGACGGCTCTAACGGTGAACCCTTGGCCCCAGGAACAATAAAGATGTCCAAATCAGCCTGAACGCGAGTGGCGATCGCCCATTCTACATCCGAAGGATCAAAGATATTCACATCTTCATCCACAACGACCACATGCTTTAAGTCCTTATCACTGGCAAAAGCCGCTAAGGCCGCTTGCTTCCCGTCACCCTCCGAACGTTTTTCAATTTGAATGACGCCATGATATCGGGCCACACCACCCATCGTGATATGGACATCTTTGACACTCGGTACGACTTGGCGAACGGAACTGAGAAGCGTAACTTCTCTCACTAATCCCATAGGCAACTTTTCCTCAAAGCTAGCAGGTAAAATCGTCTGGCATATGGCCTGATTCCGATACGTTACAGCGGAGATTTCCACCACAGGTTGGGGAGATTGAACACCATAGTAACCCGCCAGCTCACCGAATGGCCCTTCTTCTTCCCTCACATGAGGCAACATTCGTCCTTCCAATACAATCTCGGCTTCGGCCAACACTTCTAAATCTACGGTTTTGCACTGAACAACTGGCAGGGATTCTCCTAGCATCGCACTAGCGACATTAAGTTTATCCGCATGATAGAGATGGGTACTAATCTGGGAGCTCAGCACCACAGCCGGTACAACACCCATCATAATCGCAATCTCCATCGGTTCTCCCGCTTGTTCAAATTGCCGATACTGCTCCCTTAGCTCAGGGGATGTAATCAGAATCCCGCAACGATTTCCTCCATAGAACTGCATGCGACGAATCGAGGTATATCGTTTTTGACCGCTTAGATCCTTTACAACAAGCACGCCGGCTACAATAAAGGCACCTGAATCAAACTCGTTGTAAGTGCAGATTGGAAAAATTCTATCCAATTGAATATTTTTGGTGATAACATTTTCTTGAACTGGGCCTGTGGCCCACTTCGTCGTAGGAAGGGGATTGACGATGGAATCAATCATCTTCGGTATAAGCTGCTGACCCTCTTCAATCCCCATCGAGTCAGCCATTAGCCCTCTATCAGCTCCGAATCCCGCCACCATCGGCATCTGATAGCCTTTCACCTTCTCAAAGTAGAATGGCTGTCCATCTTTCTTGCTGATCACTCCAGGCAATTCGAAGTAAGGGTCAACTTCACGCCTGATCCTCAGCATTACACCCTTTGTATCCCAGTAGTCGATCAGCTGACGCAGAGTCGTATTCATAGTCTCCATCTTCTCCATCTCTTATTGGGTTTGCTTCTCCCCCCATCGGGCCATCAAATCATGCTCGATGTCAAAAGCGTCTAGTATCCTTGCCACCATGAAATTCGTTAATTCCCATACTTCCCCGGGGCGATGATAAAAGCCGGGGGAAGCCGGCATCATGCTAGCTCCCGCCCGCGCGAGTTTCAACATATTTTCAAGGTGGATGATACTGAGGGGAGTTTCTCTTGGCACAATAACCAATCGCCGATTCTCCTTTAAAACGACACTCGCTGCTCGATTCATCAAGGTATCGCCAACTCCATTTGCAATGGAGCCAAGCGTGTTCATGGAGCAGGGGACGATGACCATCCCATTGGTTTTGAACGATCCGCTCGCGACAGAGGCAAAAAGATTTTGGTTGTTCAGCAAGGTCGCGTACTCTTTTAAGTCTTGCATGCTGAGCCCGCACTCGAACTGCAATACCTTTTCGCCCATGCCTGTTGCGATGACATACGTGTCAACCCCAAGCTCATGGAGCGTCCGAATAAGTGTATAGGCATAAAGGGAACCGCTTGCGCCTGTAATCCCGACAATGAGCTTCATCCGTTTCCCTCTCTTTACTTAAGTCTTATGATGCGGATTGCTGATTCGTTAAGCTCTTCTTGAAAGCTTCGATGTATTCATCCGAAGAATAAATTTCTCCAAAAATCCCGATGTCACGAAGCCCTGATTCATGCATGCTCTGGTCTTTAGAGGCCGTTCCATCACTAATCGTAATGACATTGTAACCATGATAGAGTGCATCAGATGCTGTACTGCGTACGCAGACATTCGTCCATACCCCTGTCAAAACGACCGTGTCAATTTTCTCTTCGCGAAGGAAAAGGTCCATATCCGTGTAAGAAAAGGCGCTATGGCGTCTCTTCTGAACCACATAATCTCCCTTATCTTCTTCAGGTGTTAATTCAGAGATAAACTCTGCCCCCCATGTTCCCCTGATGGCATGCACGGGACGAACTCGGAAATCAGCATCTCCCACGCGATGCCATTCCTGAACATGAATCACTTGAATGCCATGGTCATGAGCAAAATCAATGAGCTTGCGGATATTCGGAACAATTTCCTCTCCAGCTTCGCAGCGCAGCGAGGCCTTAGGTCCAATAAAATCATTCAGCATATCAATAATGACAAGCGCGTGTTTATTTCCTTTCATCTTTTGTCCACCTTTCCCATCTTCTACATTTGTTTTAGAACTTTAAAGTGCTTTGTAGCTGGGTTGGCGATTGGCGCTTAGTGTATTGGCCAAATCCTTCCTCAGCCACGATTCCTTTTCCATCTTCAAAAACGACATTGCCGCGGATAATCGTCATCACCGGCATCCCTTTCAACTTGATGCCATGCAATGGATTGTACTTGGCCATGGAGTAGGTCTTCTCCTGATCAATGACCCCTTCTTTATCCAAATCGATGACCGTAAAGTCAGCATCACTTCCGATTTCCATCGCTCCCTTTTTCGGATAGAGTCCGAAGTGAATCGCTGCATTTCGGCTGGTCACTTCTACAAATCGAGACAGAGACAAGCGACCTTTGTTTAATCCCTCACTTACAAGGATAGGAACCATCGTCTCTACACCCGGAATACCAGGGAAGCTGTTCCATATGGTGGAGTCTTCTGCTGCTTTTTCCGTTGCAATCTCATACGGGGCATGGTCTGTTCCCACAAAATCGATCGTTCCATCTGCTAATGCTTTCCAATGAACCTCATTGTCTTCCTTCCCGCGAAGCGGAGGAGCAATCTTCGCAAACGTTCCATGCTCCGTCATCGAATCCTGCGCATTAAGCATGAGATAATGCGGGCAGGTTTCTGCTGTAATCTTGACCCCGCGCTCCTTTGCCCGACGGATCAACTCAGCGCCTTCCTTCGTACTCATATGCACAATATGCGCCCTAGCTCCTGTCTCCTCTACATAGGAAATAATTAACTCGATCGCCACTTTCTCAGCCAAAGCTTTTCTCGCTTCAGCCCAAGCCGGACCATCTGTTCTTCCCTCGTTTTTCAGTTTTTCTGTGTAAAAGCTGCAAATATCATAGTTTTCAGCATGAATTCCAATCGGTAAGCCCGTTTCTGCTACTTTATAGAAGATCTCCAGCATCTCAGCATCAGTAACCTTAGGGAACGTCGGTACGGAAGGTGTCATATAGACCTTAAAAGCCGTTACACCAGCTTCAATTTGCCCCCATACATTATCCAGCCATCCTTCCCTTACATCTTCGCCGGTCATCCCTCCCCAGAAAGCAAAATCAATATAGGCTTTTTCCTTAATGGGGTTCAGCTTGGCATAGAAGCTATCCTCACTTCTTACCGAAGGCTTACTGCAGCAAGGCATATCGATAATAGTGGTCACGCCGCCTGCGGCCGCTGACATCGTACCCGTTGCAAAATTTTCACGATGCTCAAACCCAGGGTCCATGAAGTGAGTGTGAGGGTCAATACATCCTGGTACGACGAGCTTTCCTTCCATATCGATCACTTGCTTCGCTTGAATACCGTCAACGGAATCAATAAAACCAACAATTTTCTCATCTTTAACTAGGATATTTGTGCGAACTTGTCTATCCCCTTGCGGAATATTAGCGTTTTTTAGAATAAGATCCATAGTATTGATTCCTCCTCAAATTAGATAAATGATCATGTTTGATATGAGATTTATTATGACTTCTTCAATTTACAGAATTTCCGTTTTTCCCCCTCTCTTTTAAACTGAGGTTGGCTTATATAGAAAAGGGCACTAGAATAGTAGACCGCGTTATACTTTGCGGATCTCATTCATAGCACCCTTGCCATGCATGGTATGTGATAGGTGATAAATAAAAAGCTGTGCAAAAGACGCCACTGCCGACGTTACTTTCACACAGCATCGTTGCCATGTACAGATATCATGTTCCTTAGGAGATGGTTAGGATAAGCACCCTTGCTCTATCCTAATCATTACAATTTTATTGTAATGAATTTTCTTTATATTGTCAATAATTAAAAATAAACCTTATTTTTTCAAATACCCAGAGATAATAGGAAGTCTCATGTGGAACAAAATCTTGCTTGCTCACCACTTGCATAAGCTCGGTCCGATTCCCTTGAGCATCCACACCAAAACCTTTTGCCCTGACCGTCCGCCTTTCACCTTGAAACAAAGCAATGACCTGATCCAGTTCAAGCTGCAGGATAGCCTTTACTTCTTCGACTTGAAGCTGGTACTGCTCTATTGGAACCTCACTCTCATAGAGAAATATATGATAAATGGCCTTGTCGTAGAACCTTCCAAAATGAAGAATCTCTTTCATACTACCTAGGGGAATAAGGTCTTCTGTCCGAATCTTAATCCCTAGTTCTTCTTCTAATTCACGTGCCCCATCCCGCGGATTTTCCCCGGCGAATAAGTGACCGGCCGCAGTAACCGATAGTAGATTGGGATAGATTTCTTTATTTTCACTTCTCCTTTGGAACAGGATGTGGAGGCGTCCACCAACGCGTAGAACCACCCAACAATGAAAAGTGCTATGCCACAATCCTCTCTTATGCACATCTTCTCGGGGCGCTGTTCCCATATGATTCAAGTGTTCGTCGTAGATATCTAAGATTTCCTGTTCCATCTTCTGCGCTTCCCACTTCCTTCCACCTTAATCATCCACTAGATTTTCTATTCGCTCCGGGTGTGTATAGATATTTAAAGAGTCCTTACGGATGAATCCAACCGTTGTAATGCCAAGATCCTGAGCCAGCTCTAAGGCAAGTTCTGTCGGAGCGGACTTAGAGAGTACCATCTCACAGCCGATCTTCGCTACTTTCAGGAGAATCTCTGACGATATCCTACCGCTAAAGACCATTACCTTTCCAGACAAAGAAATCTGGTTTCGTAAGCAGTGGCCATAAATCTTATCTAATGCATTATGACGACCAATATCCATTCGTGAGACTATTATCCCCTGTTTATCACACAACGAAGCATTATGGACGCCTCCTGTGCATTGGAAGGTGGTAGAAGTCGCGTGCAGTTGGTCCATTAACGAGAAACATTGCTCTACAGTAAGTGTGGTATTTTTAGCTTGCTTGAGATCCTTAGCCATACGAGCATCATTCAGGAAGTAAAATCCTTGCCTGCCCTTGCCGCAACAAGAAGCAATGTACCTCTTGCTGTGAAACTCCTGATAGTAGGGATTGACTTTCTTAGAGGTTACTTGGATGATGCCAACGTGTTTTTGCAGGACCATCCCCTCAATATCGTCAAATTGTGAGATCACTCCCTCTGACATCAAAAATCCAACAACCAAATCTTCAATATATTCTGGAGTACAAACCAACGTAGCAAATTCTTGACCATTAATCTTGATCGTTAAAGGGTATTCTGCAGCCACTTGATCGACGAGTTTCTTCCATCCATCTCTGGTGTATTGGATAATTGGACGTGATACGACGGAGGAGGTTTGCAACCCATCCACTTCCTTATTTTTTATTTGGGAATGCTAGGGAGGGCATTAGATTCTCCCCTGTTCCTTCATAGCTTTGTAGACTCTCTCTGGTGTGGCTGGCAAATGATTTATTCGAGCTCCTGTTGCATCATAGATCGCTTGCATGATAGCCGGGATAATCGGAATCATCACCACTTCTCCAATCCCTTTTGCTCCGAATGGGCCTGTATCCTCCAATTCTTCGACGGGGATCGTTTCAATCACCGGGGTTTCTTTGAAGGTGGGAAGGATGTAATTCGTAAAGTTCGTTGTTTTATTATAGCCGCCTTCTATCACGGTATCTTCATACAACGTATAACCGATGCCCATTACCGCTCCACCTTCTGTCTGGCCTTCGAGTCCCTGCAGATTGATAACCTTCCCGCAGTCTGGAATGGAGACGACCCGCAGCACTTCCGTTTCACCTGTCAATGTGTCCACTTCAACCATGACGACGTGAGTTTGATAGCCATAGAGTTTGTGCGGCATTCCCACATTGTTTCCAATCTGCTTATCGGCTTTAGGAACCATGAAATGTCCTTCAACTTTCGTCTCGCGGCGATGTTCATAGAGATAGTGATAGATGTCAGCATAAGTGAGCTCGGACTTCCCCTCAGATGCCCCAGCAAGCCGAAGCTTATTTTGATCATATTCTACCTGGTCAATCGGGACTTGGAAGATTTCTGCTGCCGTTTCTTTTAACAATTGAATCATGTGAGGTGCAGCTGCAAGGACGGAATTTCCTCCCACATAAGTCGATCGAGATGCGGATACTGTTCCGCTGTCAATCGTTCTCCTCGTATCTCCTTGAACCACATCTATATCATTTATATGACAGTGCAAAGCTTCTGCTGCCACAATGGCAAATACCGTTCCATTTCCTTGTCCTATATCCTCTGAACAAACTCCTACCTTAAACCTGCCGCCTGGGAGCAACTCAATGGTTGCTGCTCCATAATCAGGCAAACCAATCCCCATTCCAATCCCGTGAAAAGAGGAGGCGACTCCAATTCCACGCTTTTTCCATGGCTCTGAAGGGGTTTTATATTGGTCTTGGTTCTTCCACAAATCGCACTTTTCCGCTTCCTCTAATGTTCGCCATGTTCCCACACTGCTAGTGACCCGGTTCCCCATACTTGAGAGTCCACCTTGATGGTAGACATTTTTCTTGCGAATTTCGATAGGATCCATGCCAATTTTTTCAGCAATCATTTCTAGATTCGCTTCGATGGCCATACACACTTGATTCACCCCAAAACCTCGAAAAGCCCCGGCAATCCCATTGTTGGTATAGACACAGTAGCCATCTAAGTCCACATTGGGAATATAGTAAGGACCGCAGGAATGCTCAATGGCTAGACTAATTACGGCCCCACCAAGTGAAGCATAGGCTCCGGTGTCAGCAAAAGCTTTAACCTGATTGGCGAGAAGGGTGCCATCTCTTTTTGCAGCTGTTTTCATGGTCACTTTGAAGGGATGTCTTTTAATCCCAGCTATAACGGACTCTTCCCTCTTATAATGAATTTTTACTGGTCTACCTCCAGTGTGAAGTGCAAGTAAAGCTAAGTAGATTTGTACTGTAATTTCATCTTTCCCTCCAAATCCTCCACCAATTGGATTGGAAATAACATGGATTCGACTAGGATTCCACGCGAGGACTCTCGCAATTTGCAATCGATCACGAAAGGCATACTGTCCCGGACATCGAATGGTTAATGATCCATCAGCCTCCAGCATCCCCCATCCCCCTTCGGTTTCAATGAAGGCATGCATTTGCCTTGGGGAATAATAGGTGTTTTCTACGATAACATCAGCTTCAGCAAAAGCCTTTTCCACATCTCCATTGTTCACCTGAACACGGCTATGGATATTTCCCGATGGATGTAATGAAGGTGATTCTTCTTTTATCGCTTCCTCTGGATCTGTAACCGGTGTCAAGATCTCATAATCTACCTCAATCAACTCTAATGCAAGCTCTGCAATCTCTTCCGTTTCTGCTGCCACTAAGGCTACCGCATCTCCCATGCAGCGCACCACATCATGACAGAGCACCGGCTGGTCCGGAATGACAATTCCAAATCCATTAAAACCGGGAATATCCTCATGGGTTAGTACACATACAACCCCTGGATAGGCTTTGGCCCTTGTGGTATCTATTCGCTTAATCCTCGCAAATGGATACTTCGGTCTAAGCACCCTTCCCCATACCATATTAGGATAGTTATAATCTGTCATGTACCTTAAGGAGCCCGTAACTTTCTCCGGACCATCTTTACGCTGAACTCTTTTCCCTACCCATTTATAGTCGTTCATCGATTTTCCCACCTTTTCATCAAGCGATATAAACCTCTTTCGAGTATGGCGCCTGCCATATCCCTGCGGTACTCTGCGGATGCTCTAATATCTGAAATGGGTGCCACCTCTTTCCAGGCTACTTTTCCGATATTCGTAATCATCTCTTCTGTCAAGGGAGAAACACGAAGGAGAGACTCACATTTATGAGCTCTAATGACGGTTGGTGCTACCGACCCGAAGGCAATCTTTCCACCAATGCACTCACGTTTCTCCTTCCCCATGCGCAGCCTAATCGCAACGTTCACAATCGAGATGGCCTGAGCCCTGCGTGGCCCTAGCTTTTGAAAGATGGACACTTCGTCTGTTTTTTGCGGTTGGATGATAATATTCGTAATCATCTCATTCCTATTTATAGCTGTTTTCCTTGGACCGTAGAAAAAGTCTTCAATAGGTACCTTTCGTTTTCCCGCAATAGATTGTAATTCTACTACTGCATCAAGAACGTAAAGTGCCGGTATGGTATCTCCAGCAGGAGAAGCTGTTGCCAGATTGCCGCCAAGGGTCCCCATGTTACGAATCTGCGTAGCTCCCACCTCCCAAGCGGCGTCCGCAAGAGCTTGTGCTTGGTATTGGATGATTCTGGATTTAATCAGGTCTGTATGAGTCGTTAGGGGGCCGATATGAATCCCATCATCTTCCTCGCGAATAAAGCGAAGCTCCTTTATCCCTTTGATGTTTACCCACGTCTTGGGCCTTCCCTTTCCTTCCTTCATTTGGACGACCGTATCCGTTCCACCCGCAATAAGTCGGATATCGCGATCTGTATCCTGCAGGTAGCTTAAACATTCTAGAACTGATTTAGGTGAGATCAGTTCCATTTCTGAGATTCTCATCAGGTACTCCCTCCTTATAATCCATTGGCGTGTTGAAATTATATAGAACCGAAGCATCTTCTACTTCAACGTAAGCAATCTCTTTTTCGTACTCTCGAACAATTGATTTAAGCCCCTGGGTCTCTTCCGATATGGAGTGAAGGGCACCGAGCAGCTCCGAGGAGATCAAGATAGGATGACCTCTTCGCCCTTGATAACTCGGAATGTGGATCATAGAAGAAGTCTTTTCAAATGATGTCCGTAATTGGGCAATGATAGAGGGAGAAATAGGCTGGTCTAAGTTGACGAAAAGAAGGGCATCCACAGAATCTTGAATGTGGCTAATTCCTTTCAGAATCGAGGAAGTTCTTCCTAGATGCCAGTGATCATTCTGCACTAGAATACATCGTCCATCCGTTGATTCGATAAAAGATTGATAGTTTTCAGGCTGATGACCTAAAACAACAACGATTTTCTCTACGCTCGAGCGTTTTAACTGTTGGAGCTGGTAGTCAAAGAGCGGCTTCCCTCTCCAAGAAAGAAGGCCCTTCGGCTGTCCCATTCGCGAGGATTGGCCTGCAGCAAGGAATATGGCGGCAATCATCTTAAACCTCTATTAAGGAGGGAGAGTAAGGTTGAATAAAAAGAGTATAACGACCTCCGCATACGGGCTGATAGGAGTCATAACGGCCACTGAAGTCTACCTCATGCTTCATCGCCCTTCGTTCTTGTATGCATTCAAGAGCCAAGGCGATCACTTCATTTTCTCTCCGCCCTCCGCCAATCGTTTGATAGGTACGGCCATTCTTCCATACCAGCATCTTTGTTCCAATCCCTCTTGGGACATGACCTGAGGAATCTACTACCGTAACCGTGGCAAAGGTCTCTGCTCCTGACCATGCTTGCTCCATCACTTGAATGAAATCAAGCTCCTGCCTCATCCTTTGGTAATCCTTCTTATGAACCTTATGCTGAGGAAGAGAAGACAAGGACTGCCCCGTGCCTCCAAAGCGAAGGAGCGCAATTTCTGCCAGAATAGACAAAGAGATTTCTTGAGGAGTCTCGGAGTGCATGTCAATTCCTACGGGAGCAAATACATTTTTATGTTCTGTCAAATCCAAGCCTCGTACTTGCAACAAGGATTTGATACTTTGAATCTTGCGGCTGCTGCCAACCATCCCGATGTAAGGTAAGGTTTTAACCAGCAAGTGCTCCAAGCAGATGGTATCCGTTTGGTGTCCTCTCGTGGCTAAAACAGCATAACATCCAGCATGAATGGGGAGGGTGGAGAGGACCTGCTCAAACGGCCCACAAATGACCTGATCAGCCGCTGGGAAGTGTTGGACTGTTGTATATTCTGGACGATCATCTACGACGATCACTTTATAAGAGAGGAATTTCCCTAATGTAACTAAACTCTCTGCGATATGACCGCTTCCAAAGATAAGTAAAGTCGGCTGAGCAGAATAAGATTCTACCACCCATTCAACAGATTTTCCTTGAACAATAGCTGAATGGAGACCCACTTGCTTCGAAAAGATAAGAGGAATAGAACCTTCTGAAACGAGGACCTGGCCCAAATCATTCCATAACGTATGGCTACCTTTTACCTCTTCCTCTTCTCCATCCACGATAGTGCCAAGATAAGCCTGTCGGCCTGCTTCCACCTCAGACAACAAACGGCGAAAGAGTTCAAAAGGAAACGACTTCATTTATTCACCCACTGCTTTTGTGCGGCATGATGGACGGCTTCAATAATTTTGGTATAACCCGTGCAGCGGCATAGATTCCCAGCTAAGGCATCCTTAATTTCTTCCTGGGTCGGTGGCTGCTGGAGATGATCAAGGTAGGATCTCGCGGCTACAATAATCCCCGGCGTACAGTAACCGCATTGGGTCGCTCCGCACTCAATAAAGCTTTCTTGAATCGGATCAAGGCACTCCGGATTCCCAATCCCCTCTACAGTCAACACATCTTCCCCTTCTACCTGTCCAACTAAAATCAGACAGGAACAAACGACTTCGCCATTCAATATCACTGAACAGCTTCCGCATTCTCCCTTACCGCAGCATTCTTTGCTTCCCGTTAGCTCTAATTCTTCTCTTAGCACATCTAGTAAGGGCTTAGCAGGATGAGCGGCAACAGAAACGGGCTGGTTGTTTACGCGAAACTTTATCATCTTCAAATGACCTCTCCCTCTCTTAAACAAGTAAGGTATACACAAAAATTCCCAGCTACGAGAAAAAGCCACTTCACAGCGGATT
Source organism: Ammoniphilus sp. CFH 90114 (assembly GCF_004123195.1). Taxonomy (NCBI): domain Bacteria; kingdom Bacillati; phylum Bacillota; class Bacilli; order Caryophanales; family Paenibacillaceae; genus Ammoniphilus; species Ammoniphilus sp. CFH 90114. The sequence continues at coordinate 126,780 of NZ_SDLI01000007.1, read as the reverse complement.
CTTCTCGTAGCTAGGAATGTTTACGGCTTCCAGTAGAGACCCCCAACCCTTATTGTTGGAGTTATACGAGGATTTGGAAATTTTAGGTGTTTAGGTAGATCTTAGAAGATATCTTCACTAATGTCAAGAATAATTAAAATATTTAAAATGAATATTGAAAACTCATAGGGAAAACCCTATGAGTTTTTACTTTGCCATTGTATTAACCCGCTTGCAATGGTTCTATTCGCACAGCACAGGCTTTAAATTCGGCTGTCCCCGCAAGAGGATCGGTTGCATTAATCGTCAATTGGTTCGTATTGGTCTGATCCGGGAAGTGGAACGACATGAAGACTAAGCCTGGACATACCTTTTTGCTGATCTTCACCTTCGTTTTTACCGTCCCTCTCCTTGAAGTAACCCGGACAAATTCCCCTTCCTTAAGCCCTAGTTGCTCAGCATCTTCCCGTGAAATCTCAAGAAACTCTTCAGCATCTTTTATCTTCTTATAATTTTGTGTTTGCACTCCTGTGTTGTAGAAGGACAATCTCCTGCCAGTTGTCAGCTGATAAGGATACTGCTCATCTGGCTCCTCCACAGGTGCTTGATAGGAAGTAGGATGGAATCCGGCTTTCTTCCCTACTTCTTCCTTCCATAACCGGTCATGCAAGAACGGAGTACCGGGATGGGACTCATCTAAACATGGCCACTGCAGTCCACCCTCCTGCTCTAAACGGGAATAGTTTATGCCTGCAAAATTCGGAGCGACAAGGCGAATCTCTTCCCATATTTCTTCAGCCGTTGCATACTTCCAACTTGCCCCCATCTGATTCGCTATCATCTGAACAATATCGTGATCCTGCTTGGCTTCCCCAGGGGGCTTAATCGCAGGTCTGACTCGTTGCACCCGACGCTCAGAATTGGTCACTGTCCCATCATTCTCAGCCCAACCTGCAGCAGGCAAGACGACATCCGCCTTCTCTGCTGTTTTCGTCATAAGAATATCTTGAACAACTAAGAATTCAAGACCGTCAAATATTTCTTCAATATGATGACTGTCTGCATCAGATTGTACTGGATTCTCTCCTATAACATATAGTCCCTTGATCTCTTTACGCTTCATCGCATCCAGCATGGCTGTCTGATGCTTCCCTTCTTTCTCTGGTATAGGACTTCCCCATACCTTTTCAAACCGTGCTCTTCCCTCTGGATCATTGTACAGCCAACCGCCTGTCAATCGATTAGGCAAGGCTCCCATGTCGCCCCCGCCCTGTACATTATTCTGACCTCGCAAAGGATTCAGGGCGGAACCAAACTTCCCAATATGGCCTGTCAATAAAGCTAGATTAATTAAAGCAAACACATTCTCTGTTCCATTGTGATGTTCCGTAATTCCAAGCGTCCAATTGATAATCGCCTTTTCCGCAGTAGCGTACATTCTGGCAACTTCTCTAATGTCGGCTGCCGGTATGCCTGTAATTTTCTCAGCGACTTCAGGCGTATAATCTTCTACATGCTTACGATAAGCCTCAAAATCTAATGTAGCCCTTTCAATAAACTCTTGATTATGCAATCCTTCCTCTATGATGACATGAGCCATGGCATTCGCTAAAGCAATATCTGTACCTACGCGAACGGGAAGCCACTTCTCTGCCAGCTTCGTCTGATCAATCTGTCTTGGATCAATGACGATCATTTTCGCCCCGTTTTTAATCCCTCTTCGGATATGATTAAATATGATAGGATGACACTCCTGTGTATTACTTCCCCAAGCAATAATCACATCCGCATGCTCCATCTCATCATAGGAACCTGTTGCAGCACCTGTACCGAAAACCGCCACCAGACCGGTGACGCTTGGTGCGTGTCAGGTTCGATTACAGCTGTCAATATTGTTCGTGCCAATCACCGTTCTCATCAGTTTAGCTGCAAGATAGTTTAATTCATTCGTTGACCGTGATGAACTAAAACAGCCTAAGGCGTCTGGACTGTAGCTGTTCTTGAGCTTCTCGAAGTTCACCGCAATATGCTCTATCGCTTCCTCCCAGGAACTCGGGACTAGCTTACCCTCCTTGCGAATGAGAGGGTGCTTCAAACGCTTATCACTATAAACATACCCCCATCCTAAGGCACCCTTGACACAAGTTTCCCCATGGCTAGAAGGATTGTCAGGATTTCCTTTCACCTTAGAGATGAGGCCTTCTTCTACTTGGACCGTAAGGCCGCATCCCGTTCCGCAAAAGCTACAAATCGTCTCTATTTCCTTTACTTGCTCCATTCTAGAAATCCCCCCATCGAGATGATGAAAAAACAGATTACCTTTTCCTTGTACTGTGTTTGACAGGACTAGAAAAAAGGACAGAGGAAAGGTAGAGCCACCCGCTCTACCCTTCCTCTGTCCTTTTACCTGAGAGCTTTCATCTCTTGACTGGATAATCAAGAGATTCTTCCCCTTGGGTGGCCTTACAATAGACTCTCTCCAGAGGTGCGTCCCACTATGGTACCTCTACCTGAGAGTTTAACCCCAAGGATTTTTGGGACTTGCTCCTTCGGTGCTGAAACCTTAAAGTTCAGTCTCTCCCATAATGTTCATTCGCCACAGCAATATTCAGTTTGTAAATTGTTATTTTCATAATATACATAACCTTCAATAAAGTCAACATACTAACATAGAGTTACCCATAATAAGGTAAGTTTTAGATTTAGCTAGACTTCGGTTATTAAAAACTAATGATTAAAAATAATAAAAATATTCTTGACATTATATTCCAGCCCCTATAAAATGCTAACAGAGGGTGGGTATTTTGCCCTCAACTCGTATAACCACGGCAATATGGGCTGTGGGTCTCTACAGGGAAACCGTAAATTTCCTGGCTACGAGGAAGACATGCCAGACGTGGTATGTTTTCTTCTCGCCAGGATTTTTCATGCCTACAGGAGGTGATGGAAAGCACGCAGACAATTACTGGGGGAAACAATCTTGAGAGTGTCATGGGCCAATTCTAAAAGGGAAAGGGGAATGGACAGATGTCCGTTGATCCACAATTGGAACAAGCCGGCAAGAACCTCCCATCAGAGAACTTATCTAAGCTTGATCGTTTTTTCAAATTAACGGAGCGCGGAACCAACATTCGAACCGAATTTATCGCTGCCATCACCACTTTTATGACGATGAGTTACATCATCTTCGTTAATCCAGCAATACTTGCTGATGCTGGTATTCCGAAGGAAGCGGCTATAGCTGCTACGATCTGGGCCAGCGTGATTGGAACCGTTCTTTTTGCTTTATGGGCGAACATGCCAATTGCCGTAGCTCCCGGTATGGGACTCAATGCCTTCTTTACCTATACCGTTGTCCTTGGCCAAGGGTTAAGCTGGCAGACAGCGTTAGGTGCGGTTTTTATCTCAGGTGTCGTCTTTCTCATTTTGACTCTTACAGGTATCCGTAAGAAACTGGTTGAAGGAGTGCCTGAAGTACTCCGGTCAGCTATCGGTGTTGGTATCGGTCTTTTCATTGCTTTTATAGGTTTAAAGAATGCAGGAATTATCGTACAGAGTGATGCGACTTTTGTCGCCTTAGGCTCTATTACTTCTGCCGGACCACTATTAGCTTTATCAGGGTTCATCTTGGCTGCGGTATTACTCACCCGAAAGGTAAAAGGAGCCTTAGTCATCAGTATCCTCCTAACTACCGTTGCAGCCATGATTGTAGGAGCAGCTCAAACACCAACCGGGCTAGGGGATATCGTATCCTTTACCCTCCCAAGCTTGTCTGAGACCTTTATGCAAATGGATGTCATGGCGGCTATTAGCTATGGGATTATCTCTGTCATCTTCTCCTTTACCATTGTTGAGTTGTTCGACAACTTAGCTACTCTCCTTGGACTCAGCAAGAAAGCAGGTCTAATGGACAAAGACGGAAAGATTAAACACCTTAACCGTGCTCTTACTGCGGATGCCATTGCAACAATGAGCAGCGCTGCCATGGGGTCGACTGCCATGAATGCCTACATTGAGAACGCGACTGGGATTGCTGAAGGAGGACGCACAGGACTAAAAGCCCTTTTCATCTCTGCCTTCTTTTTACTCGCTCTGTTCTTTACCCCTTTAGTTATGCTCATTCCTGGCTTTGCAACTGCCCCAGTATTAGTGTTGGTTGGTGCTCTCATGCTTAATGAGATTGCACATATCCGATTTGATGACTTTACTGACGTCGTTCCTGCCTTCTTAACCATCATTATGATGCCGCTTACATTTAGTATTGCAGAAGGATTAGCCTTTGGATTTATCTCTTATACACTACTGAAAGTATTTACAGGTCGTGCAAAAGAGGTTCAATGGATTGTGTATTGCATCAGCGCTGCCTTCATCATTAATTTCATGTTCCATGGATAAATTTTAAAAGAGGGCGGGGTTACCCCGATAAATACTTATGAACATTACGGAGCAGCCTGGCGTTGCTCCTCTTTTCTTGGTTGAAAACATGGAGACCCTCAAACCTCTAATCCAACCAAATCTGGGCCTCATTTAACCACAATGAGACCCTCAGATATCTATTCAATTTAACCTAATCAAGAGCTGAGAAATCGAGTAGCCAACTCCTTATAAAAAGCAATAGAGCGTAAATAAGCGCTAATATCTACCCATTCATTTGGCTGATGGGCTAATTTTTCATCTCCGGGACCATAGATGAGAGTTGGAATTTTACTATAGGGGTTGAGGACAGATGCATCAGTGTAATAAGAGACACCATAACAATCTTTTTGTCCCTGTCCTTTAATCTGCAGGGCGGTCTGAATGATAGAACTGCTAGAGTCTGTCAGTACAGCCGCACGATCTAACAATTCTCTGCACTCCGCGCGAAATCCGGGTACCTTGCGTTGCCAGTTCTCTAGTTTTGAGCGCAGCTCTGCCACAAGCTCTTTATGAGACTGAGGGGGAACACTGCGAATATCAACATGAAGAAAACATTGATCTGGGATCACATTCGTTTGAATTCCTGCTCCAATCTGTGTGACTGTCATACTGCTTTGTCCTAGAGGATCGCTCTCCATCCTCCATTCCAAATTATAGGACTGAATCAGCTCAATCACTCTCATCATATGCTCAATGGCGTTAATGCCTTGATCAGGCATGGAACCATGCGCCGTTTTACCGAAAGTTTTTATTTCTAGCCAAAGAGCCCCTTTATGACCTATGACTACTTTCTCATGAGTCGGTTCGGCAATTACGATCGCATCAACATCCCGCATCCCGACTGTTTCTTGATAGTTTCGAGCGCCACAACTGTCGACCTCTTCCCCAGCAGTCGCTAGGAAGACGATATCCCCGCCTAACACCTTGCCTTCTTGATGTAGTTCTTCCATGGCTAAAAGCATAGCAGCTAGTCCACTTTTCATGTCTGATGCGCCTCTACCATAAAGGCGGTTATCTACGATTTCTCCGGAATACGGTGGGTAGTCCCATTCTATCTTTCCTGGGGACACGGTATCCATATGCCCACAAAAGAATAGCACCTTTTCCCCTTGCCCCTTTAATCGCACTTCAAAGTTGCTGCGTTGATCATTTAGCTTCAAGATCTTACCTGGCATTCCGATTCTCTCACAGCGCGTTGCTAACACCTTACTTATTTCATGCTCATTCCCAGGGGGATTCGAACTATTCATTCGCAAAAGCTCTTGCAAAAACGCCACTGGCATACCACCGCCTCCTAGTCCTCTGGCTTTTGACTCTCAATATGATCAATGATTCCTACAATAGCAGCATCTACAGGAGCTTCTTTCTGATATATGGCACGTGCCGCCATACTGCCTGAAACATAAATCACCTTCTCCCCTATTCCTGCCCCGACGGTATCTACCGTTACAAGAGGTTGTCCACATAATTTTCCTTCAAGATCAATAGGATGCGTAATAAGCAGTTTCGTTCCTACAAGTCTCTCATCTTTCCTGGTCGCAATCACTCTTCCAATGACTAAACCAATATTCATGAGCCACACGTTCCTCTCCGAAAGGTAACAATAGAAAAAATAAAGTTAGAAATTGTACTTGCCCATTTCTAACTCAATCCGTTCTTTATTATGGTTATACGTTCATCTTAGAAAGAATTGCTCTCTCCACTTCACTATGGGGACGTGGAATAACATGAACGGAGACTAACTCCCCGACGCGTTTAGCTGCCTCAGCCCCAGCATCAATCGCTGCTTTAACAGCGCCTACATCCCCTTTTACCAAGACGGTAACAAGCCCATACCCAATCTTCTCATAACCACAAATCTCTACATTTGCTGCCTTAACCATTGCATCTGCGGCTTCAATAGCGCCTACTAGTCCCTTGGTCTCGACCATCCCCAATGCTTCCCCCATTATCGCATCCTCCCGCAACTAAAATGGCATGCTGCCACTAAGCAGAATCCCTGTTCTCAAACTTACTCTCAGCTTCCAACATATACTCTTCCGTACTCATGACCACCCCAAACAATGACATATCCCGAAGTCCGGCCTCGTGCATGTTCTCGGTTTGGGACGCTGTTCCATCACTTAGGCAAATGACATTATATCCTCTGTAAAGTGCATCTGACGCTGTACTTCTCACACAAACATTCGTCCATACCCCTGTCAGGACGACCGTATCAATTTTCTCTTCACGGAGGAATAAATCTAAATCCGTATAAGAGAAGCCACTATGGCGACGTTTCTGCACCACATAATCTCCTTTATCTTCCTCGGGTTCGAGTTCCTTAATAAACTGTGAACCCCATGTACCCTTTATGGCATGAACAGGCCTTACTCTGAAATCAGCGTCATTCTTGCGATGGGCCTCTTGAATATGTACAACCTGGATGCCCTTATCATGCGCAAAATCAATCATCTTGCGGATGTTAGGCACAATTTCCTCCCCCGCTTCACAACGCAATGCTGCATTAGGTCCAATAAAATCATTTAACATATCAATGACAAGTACCGCATGTTTGTTTCCTTTCATTCCGTCTGCCTCCTTTTTCTTATTCCTCGTGAAGAAGAATGAGATCCGCAATTTCTCTTAGACTCTTTTGCTCACGCATCGCTTTACTTCGCATCTTACGGTATGCTTCCTCTTCTGAAGTCCGATGTCGCTTCATGAGGACGAATTTAGCCTTTTCTATAATTCTGCGATCCTGTAACTTCGCATTCAGCTTCTGGTTTTCTTTCATAAGCTGTTCTCGTTCCTTTTTTCTAGCCCAACAAACTTCAACAACACCCTTAAGCAAATAGCCTGTACAGGAGGCGTCAATAATGCCGCTGCAAGTGTAAAGGTCAACCACCTTAATGGTTTCTTCAGCCATCTGTTCTGTATACAGGATGGGATAGTTAAATTTAGATGGAAACTCTTCTAATACCTTTTGATCTACTATAGAAATGTGACTGACATTTTGTTCAGCGTTCAAATTGTCTACGACCCGATAACCGAGCGTCTTCAGCTCCTTGCCAAGTTCCTCATGGAATTGCTGCTCAGATAGACAAAGATTGATCTGTATCATTCGATCGCCTCTACCCTATTTTTTATTTCTTTTTTCTTTTTTTCTGTTTATCTTTCAGTCTCGGTCATTCCTACAAATTCATGAAAAGTACAAATGGTTGCGAACATCCCAATATCTTGCAACCCCGATTGATGAAGTTCTTCTGATTGAGAAAAACAGCAATCACTTAAAACAGTGACTTGATAGGCTTGGTAAAAAGCATCTGAAGCTGTACTTCGTATAGAAACATGAGTCATGCCGCCTACCAACACGACTTCTTCAATTTTTTCCTCTCGTAGAAAAAGATCCAGGTCCGTGTAAGAGAAAGCACTATGTCTCCTCTTTAATATATGGTAGTCTTCTTCCTCCTGATCAGCCTTTAACTCATCCGCGAGTTCTGCTCCCCAACTTCCTGATATCGCATGAAGCGGCCGCAGCAAAAATTCAGCATCATTCTTCCGATGAGAATCATGAACATAGATCACTTGCTGTTGTGTTTCGTGAAAATAAGCCACGCTTTCTTTTATCTTTCGTGTTACCATCTTACCTGAAGGACAAAAAAGAGGCCCCTCCGAATTCTTCACAAAGTCATTGATTACATCAATCACGATTAACGCCTTTTTCCCCATAGGATCACCACGCTCTTGTACAGTGTACTGTTGGTTACACGAGCTAAAACCACAAGCCTAATATTTCGTCTACACAGATTCTGACAGGACAAAAAAACGCCATGCAACAGCCTTGCCTTCCGTAACAAAAATTCAGGATGGTAGCCATTGCATAGCGCCCTTGCCATGCTGCTTCATAAATTGTGAAAAAAACCATTCTCACCGCTAGGTCAGCATCCTTGCCTCCCTCAAGTGTTACTTAGGTTCATTCTACCATCCTTTTCTTCTGTGTGTCAATTTATATTATTTTATATATTTAATCTTATCAAAATATTAAAATTAATATACCAAGGATATTTGGGTGGGCGCTTCTCTAGTAAATGTACGCTGATGAGGATAAATTCATTCGTCTATCTTCTACAAACAAATGAAAAATTCCTGACTATGAAAGATATCTCTACCCATTCATAGTCAGGAGATTTGCTAACTCGTCTCTTCCATATTACTAATTAAATAACTCTCACTATTTTTCTTAGTGACAGTAACTAAATATTTAATATGAGATTCAGCCGATGCATTTGTTTCCTCACTTGCAATCGTTCGAGTAGATTCTAGGGTATAGAAAAGATCGTTCCCTTCTCGTTTAACGAAAGTGATCGTAGGCTCTGTTCCTGTTACTGTCGATTTCGAATCGAGTATAAATTGTTCCATCCCCGCCCTCATCTCATGATATTGTGCAGCAAACTCTGGTGTCAAAAACTGATCTCCCTGGGTAAAGGTAGCTGGGTCGCTGTAAGTGATAGAGGATTGCGATTGTTCAAACTGCCTAACAACTTCTTGAGCTAAAGTCTTATCAGCTTCAGCTTCTTCAGCATTCTGAGTAGCACAAGCTGTGGTAAACAAACATAGAAGAGTGAACATAATGGAGAATAACTTTCGTGGCATGAGGCCCCTCCTTAACAACTTAGATTCCCATTATCTAAGTTTACCCTGCAGAGGAAAATTAAAACTCCACCTCCGAAGTGGAAGTGGAGACGGCTACCTTGTTATTTTCGCACTAATATCGCGTGATCCACTTTAATACATTGATCCATCACAACCTTCATCCCGTGCTTTTCACAGTACTCTGCTGCCTCTTCATTATAGATTCCCTGTTGAAGCCAGAACACCTTAGCTTTTCCGTACTTGACTGCCTCTTCCGCTACAGGCATGATCTGTTCACTTCTTCGAAAAACATTAATAATATCTACAGGCTCTTCAATTTCTGTTAAGGAGGCTACTGCTTTCTCCCCTAGCACTTCCTTAACTGTAGGATTAACGGGGATAATTTTATATCCTTTCGCTTGCATGGCTTGCGTGACCATGTAGCTTGTCTTGTCAGGGTTATCAGACAAACCGACAACTGCAATCGTTTTCGCTTGTTCTAAGATTTCTTTACGCTCTTCATTGCTTGGATTTTGAAATGGCATAAACCAAAGCCCTCCTTGTTTTGTACTCTACTATTATGTTCGGCACGCTAACAGGAAAATCCTACCTATTTTTTACACAAAAAACGCCCCTTAAAGGAGCGTTTTTTCTAAATTACGAGGCTTTCTTCACTTGGTCACTGTTTTGTCCTGAAACAGAAGCTTCCGCACGATAAGTAAACGTATAGTATACAAAGAATAACCCCATAATGATGTAGCCAAGAGCAAAATCATTAGCTGCTCCAATTGCAAGCGAAGGAGCATGCATTAAACCTACATAGGATAATAGCGCACCAATCATCGAGAATATCGCAGCTTGCTTGAAATCACGGTCAATGATAAAGACGGTAATCGCACCAAGAATAATTCCCGTAAACATCGCACCTTGACCCAATGGAACAATCCCAGTCGATATTCCTTCAACGACTTCTCCTGCTTTCCCATTGAAACGGGTCATCAAGTAGTTGGAAACGTAAGGCAGCATGGAAATGGCAACAGCTGGGAAGTACTTGGTTTCATTTGATTGAAACGCAGTAGACACCATCGATACTCCCACAAACACAAGAATCGGAGCAACCACTGCAACCGGAATAATGGCAGACATGGCAGCAATCAATCCAAACATCGCAGCAACAACATAAACAATTCCATTAAGGATACTATATCCTCGCCCTGCTCCCATCCACTTCGAACCAATCGATGCAATATACACCGTCGTTGGGAATGGTCCACCGAATACAGCTCCTAGCATCGTACCTACACCATCAACCGCTTGACATTCTTTAACATCGTAGCGATCACCTGTAACCGCAACAGCTTCCACATTGTTCATCGTCTCAATCGCATTATAAATGGTAATTGGCAGTAGCACGGCAAAAAGACCAATCATTGCTCCAAACAAGTAGGTAAATCCATCAACAAACTCAAGTGTTGGTAAAATAGGATAGAAACCTACATGAGAAAGTCCTTCTGTTACCTTCGCTGTATCTACTTGTCCTAATACATAAGCAAGTACCGTACCGATAATAATGGCAAACAAAGAAGCAGGAATCTTGAACGGAAGGGCTACTTTTCCAACAATACCTAGAATGATAATAGCTAAAACTAACAGACCGACTACCGGTAATTCAAACGTTTTAAATAGCATCTCACCTGCAATAAAAGTGACCGCAACCCCTGCTAGAGCACCAAGCATAGCCGCGCGAGGCAAGTGATCACGAATCCAGTTCCCAGAAAAGCTAACAACAGCTTCAATAAGTCCACTTAAGAAACAAGCCGCAAGACCAATTTTCCAAGCCATCTCCGGATCTCCGGTTAGCGTCTTAGCTGGAAGCAATACACCAAACAGGAAGATAAACATAACAGGAGTACTAATTCCATAGGATAACGCTGTGACATCTGTTCGTTTTTCCTTCTGGGCCAAACGGTTGGCCATATAAGCATAATAGAGGTTACCTACTAATACAGCAACCGCTGCACCCGGAAGCACCTTTCCAAATACGATACTGGCTGGAAATCCCATCCCTAACATACTAACGGCAATCACCACAAAATTGGCTAGGTTATTCTGAAATAGGGCAAAAAAAGCATCTGTGTCTTCTTTTTTATACCATGGGTAATGTACGCTGGACTTTTGACTCATTTCACTAGTTCCTCCTCCATAAATTCTACTTTCCCTTTTTGCATGCCTTTAATTCGAGCTAGCGAATGAACATCATAACCGGCTTCCTTCAATTTCTCGGCCCCTGCTTGGAATGACTTCTCAATCACAATACCAATTCCCGCAACACTCGCTCCCGACTGCTCTACCACGGAAGCCAAACCTAGAGCAGCCTCCCCGTGAGCTAGGAAATCATCAATGACCAGCACATGGTCATCAGACGATAAAAAACGCTTCGATACGGTAATGTCATTGCTCTCTTGTTTTGTAAAGGAGTAAACTTTTGCCACAAATATATCATTAGACATCGTTAAAGACTTTTTCTTCCTTGCGAATACTAGTGGTACCCCTAGTTCCAGCGCTGTAGTCAAGCCAATAGCGATTCCTGAGGATTCAATGGTAAGGACTCTCGTTATTTTCTTTCCTTTGTTATTAAAATACCTCGCAAATTCTTTACCCATCTCAGCCATTAATACCGGATCGATCTGATGGTTAAGAAAGGAGTCTACCTTCAAAACTTCTTCAGAAAGGGCTATTCCTTCATTTATAATCTTCTCTTTTAGTAATTGCACCTGCTGTCCCTCCATGTTTTCCCCAAAATAATAAAAGCCCGAAATGATTAGTCTCCCAACAAGTGAAAGACCATCATTCCGGGCTGTACTTCATAGAAATATGAATAAGCCAAAAAAGATCCATCACTCGTAGTCAGTCCATTTACGGTGGACCGGTAGAAACTTGCAAGCCATATCCCTGCGATTATACGAGCTAATATTCATTTATGGACTCATTATAACGGATGAAACGAAAAAAATAAAGCCCGTAATCACAAAAATCACGAACTTTATTTCGTTAAAATGCCTGAACATTCGTTTATTCGGCGTTATTCAGCCCTTCCTGCTGCCAAAAGGGCTAACGTTCGGACCATAGCCCCTGTTCCACCTGTCGGAGAGTAATCCGTTTCTTTTTCTGCCCATGAAGTACCTGCAATATCTAAGTGAACCCAAGGTGTTTCTTCAGCGAAAGCCCCTACGAATAGACCCGCTGTAATACTCCCTGCATACCTTCCACCCGTGTTCTTCAAGTCTGCTACTTTACTCTTAATTTGCTCCTTATAAGGGTCGAATGCTGGCAATCTCCAAACCGCTTCCCCTGCTTCGGCTGCTGCCTCCATGACTTCTTCTACAAATTCTTCATTATTCGTAACCACGCCTGTCGTGCAGGTTCCAAGGGCAACTAGTACCGCTCCCGTTAGCGTAGCGATATCAACAATATAATTCGCTCCCATTTTCTTGGCGTAAGTCACGCCATCTGCCAATATCAAACGACCTTCTGCGTCCGTATTGAGAATCTCAACTGTTTTTCCGCTCATCGTTGTGATCACATCACCCGGCTTAAGGGCTGTACCCGATGGCATATTCTCTGCACAAGGAATGACAGCTAGCACATTTACTTCCGGTTTTAAACGACCAAGAGCTTCAAGGCTTCCAATAACAGCCGCTGCTCCCCCCATGTCCCCGATCATCTCTTCCATTCCTTCACGAGGCTTGAGTGAAATGCCACCTGTATCAAAGCTTATCCCCTTCCCGACAAATCCAAGGACATCGTCCCAGGTCTGGCGACCTTTGTACTTAATCGCAACTAACTTCGGAGGCTCTGCGCTGCCTTGAGCTACCCCTAATAACCCACCCATCCCATATTTCAACATATCTTCCCGCTCGAGGACTTCGTACTCCATCCCGTATTGCTTGGCTACATCAACAGCCGCTTCCGCTATACCTGTCGGAGTCAATAAGTTACCTGGTGTATTCACTAGCTCTCTAGCCAAATTCGTCCCAGCAGCCAAAGCTTCTCCAATCATACGTCCCTGTTCCACCTCTGCCAAATCACCTTCTTGGCTAACAAGAGAAATGGTTCCTACCTGATGAAAGTCTCTCTCTTCTTGAGCGAATCCTTTATAGCGGTATCCGCCCAACATAGCTCCTTCCACGATGGCATGAGCTCCTTCCCCAGAACTCACCTCACCCACAACGAGACTGTCTAAGGCAAACGCTACATGAACACATTCACTCTTTATAGCCGCTCTAATCGAGCGAGCTGCCACAGCACGCAAGGTTTCATATGTTACCTGTTCACCCAAGCCTACGAAAAGTACTCGTTTGCAATTCATCTTACCAAATGTATAATGCATGAAGGTATCTTTCTTCTTACCAGACAAGTCCCCTTCAGCTAAAAGGCTGGCTAACTGCCCTTCTAGCATCTGATCTAGCTGAACCAACACACCCTTAGGTTGTTTTAAACCTTGTTTTACACCGACAACAAGACAATCGGCTGTAAGTTCGTTCCACTTATTTGTCGATACTTTAACTTGCATCAAAAAAACACCTCCATTAACTTCAAAACCTTGAATTCTTATATCTTACCAATACTTGATAAGCTTGTACAACAATGGATACAATTGAGATAATGGAAATGCCACAAATACCTTTATTAACGAGCTAAGTTATATTACCATGGTAGTATGGATCGGAAAGAGAAAGGAAGAACCTCATGTCACTATTGCAAAACTATCCTTTATGGGCTTCCCTCGCAGGAATCACTCTAGCACAGGCCATTAAGATTCCCCTTCACTTCTTTACTCACCGTACATGGAAGTGGGGATTGTTATTTAGCACAGGAGGTATGCCCAGTTCCCATTCTGCGGCCGTAACAGCTCTCGCTACAGCTGTCGGGATGACTGAAGGATTTGGGTCAACCTATTTCGCCATCGCTACCATCTTCGCCGTTATTATCATGTTTGATGCAGCTGGCGTCCGTCGCCACGCAGGTGAACACGCAGCATTGCTGAATATCCTGTTGGATGACTTTCACCTTATTAAGGAAGAACTAAAACTTTTCCGTACAGGTGCTCAACAAGAGAAACGAGAAAAACTAAAAGAGCTGCTCGGCCATAAGCCCATTGAAGTCCTCATTGGAGGAGCACTTGGGATCTTAATTGCTCTCGGGATCGGCTATATTGTGGAATTTAATTAAAAGAAAACTAGGGGACAAGGTTATTCCTTGCCCCCTAGTTAATGGACTTTTTTATTATCTCGACATCGCTTGTACAATACTCTTGGTATTTAAATCCTGGATGATCGCATCATTAACAAATCCTTCGCCTTGCTTCACTACGTATACATCAATGGACTTTTTCCCCCATTGACTATAGACTTCCTCTGTGGTATCAAAGTACAAATCAATCTTATTCCCCTTAATGGCAGAACCAATATCTGCAACTACTCCATATCCATAACCTGGAATGTATAGAATAGTTCCTAGAGGAAACACATCTAGGTCTGCAGCAATCGTAGAATATTCATCTCGAACCACTTTGGCTCCGGAATATGTAATACCATATTGGGGGTGCCCTACGTCTTTTCCTGTCGATTCAATCCCTGCTGTATAACCTGTGGCAACTACATTCATTTTTTTAAAATGACCGAGCAAATCATGGGGACTTGTCTCTAATTTTTCCTCTTGAGGAGGAGTCTCTTCCAGCTGAGCCGGCTGCTCAGCCAAGGACAAGGATTGCTTCGACTCCTGCTGCTGTGGCATAGGCTGTGGTTCATTTAACAGAAACGTTGCAGTAACCAAAAATAAAACCGTAGTTACGATGTAAGTGGTATGGACAAGTTTCACTTTTATTCACCTTCTTATTTAATTCCTCTCCGTATTCACATCGTCCCCAGAACGATAGAGAAATATACAGATAGGATGAGAAGGTGACCAAACAACTTGGAAAAATGAGTGAATTGGGTGGTGAATGAACCGGAGAAATTTCCGCTATTTTTCTCAAACAGGTAAAAACGCCTTATATAACAGGAGAATTTCCGCCTACCTGCCTTAATATGCCCATAGATTAGCATTTCTAGCTCGACAACGGAAAATACTCCGCTTATTTAGAGCCCAAATGACCAATTTCCCCAATTAACGGAGAAAACTCCGCTTATTCCATCAGCCGGCATCCTGCACATAAAAAAAGACGCCTCATTAGCGTCTCTGAAAATTAGAACATTCGGTAACCCTTCGCTCTAAGAAATCGTATAGTTACACCACTTAGGATGGCACCAGCCAATCCGGATGTAAGGATAATATAGTCAACAGGAAGCAATCTCCCCATGCTTATTAACAAGTAAACGATCAATAAGGAATACATAACTAATGGAAGCCATGTGGTCTTAATCAACATGTTGAGTATAAAACCAATCCCAAAGGCCAGAACAAGAAAAAGCGGGACTGAAATAATCAATTGCAAAAGATTCACTTACTACACCTCCTTGTACACTTCATTCCTCAGTTTACTGAAATTAAGGAGCTCGGTCAACTACTTGCCAAGAGGTTTTCTCCAAACAAAAAAAGAAAGGAGGATCATTAAGACACTCCTTTCTCGAGTATATCATTAGCTTCGTACTTCTTCGCGATCCTCTTCTTGCCTTTTCTCATTACCAGTACCTAGACAAGATGGGCAGGTCTCGGACCCTCCAAGTACAAGTTGAAAATATCCAACACCCACACAATACGGACAATGGTTAGTCATAAGAGCTGCCTCACTTTCTTTTTTCAGACTATTTTAACAAATATTACAAGTATATCAAGCGTCGGATCGCTTCTTCAGCACGGATGAAATCGTAAACATCACCAGCGATCTTTAGTATTCTTTATTCTTCGCTTCATTAATATATTAATCCAATATTTGTGCAATTATATAATTAAAAAGCAAAACGAGCAACTCTATTCACCCAGAATTGCTCGCCCTCGCCTTTTATTCTTCGTTTTTCTGCTCAATAAAGTCCTGTGTAAGACGGTCACGCTCTTTGCTTCCTTCCTTCAAGCGTTCAATGGCAGGAAGAATTAAAAGATCGACTTCTCTTTGTACGAAATAAGCTAAATCATATCGATTCTCGGTTTCGAGAAATTTGCCTACTTCGAATAAATTTTCATATCGTTCAAGCTCTTCTTTCGTTAACTTTGAACGAACTTGAATACTAGCATGGCGCATGTATATTCCACCTAGAACTTAGATTTCTTTAGTACAAGCCCTACACCACCGAGCATGTAGAGGTAGCGATGGTCAATTACTTTCTTCATTAATGCTGCAGTATTTCCGTAGATCTTCTTGTTTCCTACGATTCCAATCGCTTCTCCTTTACCAAGTGAAGCTACTGTACCTTTTAGTTCTGGTACGAACTTCTTCATTTCCCCTGCACCGCGAACTGTTACTACCAAGTTAGCAGCCAAGGTTTCCCCTTGTTGGATCGCGATCTGAGCTGTTGGAGGGTACGGACGTCCGTTCTCTTCATTAAAGATAAGAGCTCCGTCACCTACGATAAACACATTGTCATGACCAGGTGCACGCAGATATTCGTCTACCTTCACACGACCGCGCATCACTTCAAAGCCAGACTTCTCGATAATGGAATTACCGCGAACTCCACCTGTCCACACGATGGTACCCGCTTTAATCTCTTCGCCATCTGCTAAGATAACGCCATCTGGGTTACATTCCTTGATTGGGGTATTGATCTTAAAGGTTACCCCTTTATCGCGCAGAATGTTCATAGCATATTCTACTAATTCCGGATCAAATCCAGGCAGAGCCGTTGGAGCAGCTTCGATATTGTAGATCTTTACGAACGAAGGGTCTACATCAAACTCCTTGCACAATTCTGGAATACGGTCCGCTAACTCTCCAACAAACTCGATTCCTGTGAAACCAGCACCACCGACAATAAAGTTTAAGTAATCTTTGCGAGATGGTTCATTACGGTACTTAGAGAACATATACTCAATATGCTCTTTAATCATACGAACACTGTTAATGCTTCGGATGCTGAATGCATGTTCCTTCAAGCCTTGTATACCGAATGTCTCTGGCTCACTTCCAAGTCCGATCACCAAATAGTCGTAATCTAAAGTAGTGCCATCTTGAAGCGTAACTTTTCTTTCCTCAGACTGAATACTCTCAACTGTTCCTTGAACAAAATTGACCTTGTTTTTATCAATAACCGTGTCAATTTCAATGCGGCAATTATCATGATGTAGGGTTCCAGCTGCCGGCTCATGCAGCCAGGTTGTAAGGTAATGATAGTTGTGCTTGTTCACTAATGTAACTTGAGCTTCATTGTAGTTTAACAGCTTTTGCAGTTTAACCGCAGTCATGAGTCCGCCGTACCCTGCACCTAGAATAACGATCTTCGTATTCATCTCATCACATCCATTTATCATGATAATTTGACTTTCTACTCCTGCTTGAAGGGCAGGATAAGGAAACTTGCAACGTCTAGCTAGCTAAATTTTCTAGCTTTTTCACTTATTTTCTCCTACAGAAAAACACTAAGTCCCGTTAGGTTTTTCCTTGGTTGCATAGCTTATCTTTGTTTGAGAATTATTTCACAAATTGTTCACATTTATATTGTAAAATGAAATGGTAAATTTGACAAGTGAAATTTTGCACAAAGCTCGTGAATTTCTATACAAAATTTTAAGGTTAACAATACCACTGTGTCAATATAAAATAATTCGTGTTTTCACCTGGAATGAGAAATTCATCTTTCCTAATATTGGGCGTAAGTTTATAATAAGATAAATTGGGAGCCTGTATTTTCTTCCTTGGAGTGATGCTGCATAAGTAATAACAATAAGTGGAGGTGCCTGAACTATGAGTCTTTATCGTGATGAAAAAGTGTACGATTTAACGATTGTAGGTGGTGGTCCTGCCGGTTTATTTACTGCTTTCTATGGCGGAATGCGCCAATGCAGCGTTAAAATAATCGAAAGCATGCCCCAACTCGGTGGCCAGCTCTCCGCGTTATATCCAGAGAAGTACATCTACGATGTGGCTGGCTTTCCTAAAGTACGTGCACAAGAATTAGTAGATGCGCTAAAGGAACAAGCCATGCAATTTGAACCTACCCTATCCCTTGAAGAGCAAGTTCAGAATGTTGAAAAACAGGATGATAAGTTCGAAATTACCACAGATAAAGGTGTCCACTTCTCTAGAGCTATTATTGTTACGGCAGGGGTCGGTGCGTTTGCACCCAGAAGATTAGACCATCCCAAATCCGCTCACTTTGAAGAAAAGAATCTCCACTACTTTGTAACCGACTTAAATATGTTTTCCGGGCAACGTGTAGCTGTATTTGGTGGTGGAGACTCCGCGGTTGACTGGGCGTTAATGCTTGAGCCTATCGCGAAGGAAGTACACCTCATACACCGTCGTGATAAGTTTCGTGCTCATGAACATAGCGTAGAAAATCTTATGAACTCTAAAGTTAACGTTCTGACCCCTTACGAGCTTACGGACCTCGTAGGGAATGAGAAGGTTGAAAAGGTAGCTATTCAAAACAGTAAAACACAAGAGAGTATGGTTCTTGATGTAGATGCTGTTATCGTAAATTTTGGATTTATCTCCTCATTAGGACCTATTAAGAATTGGGGATTAGAATTTGAAAAAGGAAGCATTGTTGTAAACTCTAAGATGGAGACGAATATCCCAGGGATCTATGCTGCTGGTGATATCGCAACCTACCCAGGGAAAGTGAAATTGATTGCTGTAGGCTTCGGTGAAGCTCCAACCGCCGTAAACAATGCTAAATCTTATATTGACCCAGAAGCGAAAGTTCAACCGGGCCATAGCAGCTCGATGAATCTGTAATTGCATAACATAAAGAAGGGCTATCCCACTTGCAGAGGGTTAGCCCTTTCGTTATTTCATACATAATCACTACGTAATTAACGCAAATTAATATAAAATAAAAACCGAAAGATTTGGAGGGCTTTCTCCTCATGTCTAGAACAACAATTAACATTCTCTACATTGCATTCCTTGTGGTCATGACTCTCATCCTGCCCCTCCTCCTTCTCTGGGGAACGGGAGGCTCTCTAGAAGGGATTATCGCTGCCGTACTTTCCTTCGGGACAATGGCTTCTTACCTAGTCTATACACTCATTCTGGGAGCTAGAAACTCTTAAAGAATGGAAAAGAAAAAAACCTGTTTCAACAGGTTTTTTTCTTGTAACGTAATGGAATTTACTTAATCACACTTTTCTGGATTTCCTTCGTTCGTAGCGGTCTTGAAGCTGGTTCCGCATCCGCAAGTGGCAACAGCGTTCGGGTTATCAATCGTAAAACCGCCGCCTACCATAGATTCTTTATAATCAATTCTTGTTCCGTTTAGAACCTTTAGACTGTCTGCATCCACAACAACTTTAATACCTTGAAGTTCAAACTCTTGGTCTGTTTCTTTTTGTTCTTCATCAAATCCCATACCATAAGTAAGTCCGCTGCATCCGCCACCTTGAACACCCACGCGTAGGAATAAATTCGGGTTTTCTTGGGCTTGTAACAGCTCTCGAATCTTACTGCCCGCACTTTCCGTAATCTCTAACATTACTTTCCCTCCCTTAGTGTTCTACGTCTGTATTCAAAAGTATACAAGTATTTAAGTGATTCCTCAAGGTTACAACTATCTCAAGAACTTGCGTTCCCTTTGCATTTAAAATCCCAGCTCTCTCCATTGCTTATCTTCCTCTTGCTTTTTCTTTACAAAATTCCTAATATTATTTAATAACTCTTCAGGTGTTTCGCCAGCCACAATCATACCTTCTACCATCGCAAAGGGTTCTAGATAGCATTGACCACAATTCCCTAAGCACCCATATTCGATGACTTCTGCGTCTTCTAAGTCCCCAGGGTTTTTGAGTAATTGATCTTTAACCTGTTCCGAACCAGTGTTTAAATTAGCCCGACAGAACTCAATCATAATCGACATTCATTTCACCTATTCTATTCTAGGAATCCCCAACTCATCCAATTTTTTATAGATCACTTTAAGATCAGGATTGCCTTCAGTAATAACATTCCCCTTTATCACCACAACAGGATACCATAAATCTTCTTCCAAAACCCTCGTGGAAAATTCTTTTTCCTCGTCACTTGATGGTTGGTGGATATCCACATACCGTACTTTAATGGCCTCTTTATCATATACCCTGTTCAGAGCAGCTTCTAACCAGCTTGCTGTTTCTCTAGAAGAAGGGGCATTCAAGCAGCTCGCACATAGTTCTTCCGCTCCATAAACGATAATCTCGACCACATAAACAACCCCTTATCAAGTCATTTCTCTTATTTTATAATAATATCATGGGTTGATCCAATTCATGTACAGGTAAATGTGCTCGAACTCATGGATTTATCCTCAGAAGGATATTATAATAAAGGAACAGAAAGGAGTTGTTAATCATGTCTGATCTTAATGCACAAGTTCAAGAAGTTCTAGATAAACTACGTCCATTCCTACAACGTGACGGTGGAGACTGCGAATTAGTGGATATCGAAGATGGTGTTGTTAAGCTTCGATTGATGGGAGCATGCGGTAGTTGCCCTAGTTCTACCATCACACTAAAAGCAGGTATCGAACGTGCACTAACCGAAGAAATTCCTGAGATCAAAGAAGTTCAACAGGTTTTCTAATTTCCTAGGTTACAGTAAAGGCTAATCCCCATTTCCCTGTGGATTAGCCTTATTTTTTTATTTTAACTTGGAAAGCTTGCTCCATTAATTCCGGAAACTTGTTAATTAATGTTTCATTCCGTTCCCATTCCTCTTGTTCTACCTCTTCGTTCTTATCGTGATGATCTGGACTCCCGGGTTCGAACCCAGGAAATAAAGGAGAGAATAAAGAAGCTAGGGGAGAGGGACGATAGTAAATCCTGTTTATTTTATTTAATGCCTCAGTAGGCATGAGAAACATGGCATACATAATATAGTATTCCTGAGGAAGGAGAGGAGCAACTCTCTGATACCCATAGAGAAAGGAATAAATTTGTTGTGGATTCCATCCAAATTCTAATACATCCGCTTGAATAAATTGTCCAATGTCCCTTACTCTTGTATCTTCCATCCATAAGAAAGGATCTACATAGAGAATATTTTCATGAGAAGAAACGATAAATTGTTGATGTCCAAAGCGCTCATGACTGATTTTTCCTACCGCTTGACAGTTTGTACATACTTCTGCATAGTTAGCCTGTTGCAAGTAGGAAAGAGCACTCTGACACCTCTGAAGCAGAGGCTCGAAGTTTTGAACTAAATAGGAGTCCATAGGATGTGCTCCCGGCCTGCCTACTCTTCCATAGGCTACCCTTTGGTATTGATATAAATTCCTTATTTTATTAGACCAGTCTTGCTCCCACGTACCTAGTTCTCTTGATGAAGCATGCTCATGAGTGATATATCTACTCATGAGATGAAATTGTGCAAGTGACTCTCCAAGGGACGTATAGTCGATCCATTCCGATTCCTCGGCTGGCCATCTCATAAGGTAGTAAGAGGCTCCATCAAGTTCTACAATCCAATTGCCTTCCGCACTAGGCAAGATCGGAAGTGTCATCCCTGTTCGCTCCATTACTCGGTACGCATCTCTTACAAGGCTCTCTTTTCTCTTATATGAATCATTTATCGGAACAAGGATAACCGGACCCCGATTGGTATCCATCCATAATCCCTTTGCAGTATATTGATAACGATAGACATTAAAATTGTAACTCCGCTTTACTTTTTCCATCCAGTCCTTCATGGCTAAAGTTCATGCTCCCGTTCAGGTTTTACCTTATTCTATGTTGTAGCGCCTGGATAAGTGCCTAGCCTCTCTTGGATCTGCTTCATCACGCCATCTTTCATAAAAGGACTAAACTTGTCTTGATACGTATCTACTTGTATAGGATATAAGGCAGAATCGACGGTCTCATATCCCTGAGGACGCTGGTTGCTCCACTCCAAGACCTGGGCAAGGAAAATGGCCTTCTTAAAGATTATCCCTGTACCCTCTACTTTGTACTGGCCTAATTGTTTTACGATGACGATTTCTGCTCCTGTTTCCTCCCACACCTCTCTAACCGCTGCTTGCTCTGCTGTTTCCCCTTTCTCCACTTTCCCACCAGGCAATTCCCAACCTCGCTCAGGGTGACAGGTAAACAGTAATTTTCCTTGATATATTGGCACAATCAGCACATGGTCAGGATGACTGGCGAATAATTCAGGAGAAAATGTGAGATAAATATTTTGACCTAAAGAATCTTGAAAGACGTAATCGTTCATACTGTAACTCCCCTTAATTAATCTTAAGCTCTTATATGAGGAAGGAGAATAAACCGTGTCACCCATTATCGTTGTTAATGATGAAGTCGTCGAAAAGAAAACCCGAGAACTACTTGAATTAAGAGGCGTAACAATAGATGACCTAGTAGAGCTTGTTATGTTCTTACAGAAGGACTATTTCCCCGATTTATCCCGCGAGATCTGTGTTGAAAATATTGAAAGAGTACTAGCAAAACGGGAAGTTCAAAACGCCATTCTTACCGGTATCCAACTAGATATGCTAGCTGAGCAGCGTCAATTAATGGAGCCTTTGCAAAGCATCGTTTTTAACGACGAAGGCTTGTACGGTGTGGATGAAATTGTAGCCTTGTCCATCGTAAATGTCTATGGTAGCATCGGTTTCACAAATTATGGTTATATCGATAAAGTGAAACCTGGTATTTTGAAAAAATTAAACGATAAAAATGACCATCAAAATCATACTTTTCTAGACGATATTGTAGGAGCCATTGCCGCTGCGGCTTCTAGTCGCTTGGCCCATAGTAAAGGCCATTCAAAATCAAAAGCGTAAAGTCCACTCTTTTAAGTGGTCAACCGCATAGGTAGGCTTAATGGCTTGAAGCTCTAAATCTTCAGGCCGAGTAATTCCAGTGTAAACTAAAAGGGTATCCACCTGGGCTTGAACACCTGCAGCGATATCGGTCTGTAAATTATCGCCTACCAACAGTACATTTTCAGCATTTACCCCAAGCTTTTCGAGTGCCAAATGAACAAATAAGGATTCCGGTTTTCCTATATATTGGGGTTCTTTCCCACATGCCACACTAATCGCAGCTGTGAGTGCACCATTACCAGGAACTAACCCTCTTTCTGTAGGAATGGCCCTGTCACTATTCGTAGAAAGAAAATGAGCACCACCCTGGATGGCCAAAGAAGCTTTGGCCATCTTTTCATAGGTAATCTCTCGGTCAATCCCAACTACCACCACCTCTGGCTGCTCCTCCGCGAGTTCACAGCCTTCTTGCTGTAAAGCCTCGATCAACCCTGCCTCCCCAATAGCGTAAACCCTATGGGAGCTTAGAGTTGAAGATATATAATGAGCAGCAGCCATACTGGTCGTATAGACGTGTTCTGGACCACAAGTGATCCCCATAAGACCCAGTTTATGGGCAACCCGCTGAGGAGTCAAAGACGAATTATTCGTTAGAAAAAGAAATGGAATTCCTTGTTCATTTAACCACTGAATAAACCCCGGCGCTTCTTCAATTACCTGGTTTCCTCGATACATGGTCCCATCTAGATCAATCAAATAAGCACTATAGGCTTTCATATGGCTGTTCCCCTTTCAACTTGTCCGAATATATCTTTAACTATAGTATACATCATACCATTTTTTTCAAAGACCAAGAAAAAAGAACAACCGCTCTGTATGATTGGCTGTTCCTTTTAGGATTCTGAATTCTTGATCACATAGACACACTTATCTTCGCCTTGGGCTATACATTCATTCTGTTCTACTTCTGTTTCTAATACTTTCTTAAAAAGGCTTAGTTCACAATCGCAGGCATGATTGTATTCTTTCGCTACTTGAGAAATAGGACAATTAAATTCTTTAAAAATAAAATCTCCTGTTTCGGGGTCCTTCTCAATCTCAACCATGTAACCCTTTTCGTTCTGTATAACAGCTAACTGTTTTACCTTTTTTTCTAACGTATCACCTTTTATTTGCTTCTTATACTTATCTGATAATCTTTGCTCTCTTCTCTGGAACAAGGACCTAATCTTCTCTTCCCCTTCAACATCTTCAATATCCTGAAGGAAATCAAGGGCAAAGTCAGAATAATGCCGGGGGAACATCTGCTCAGATTCTTCCGATAGAGAATAGACATTCGTCGGTCGCCCCATGGATTGTCTGACCATTTTGGATTCGATAAGATGATCTCGCTCGAGTGTACTTAGATGGCGGCGGACAGCCATCTCTGTAATTTGCAGCTGGACGGCCATTTCACTGACGGTAAGGGAGCCATGAAGCTTAAGCATATGGAGAATTTCATTTCGTGTAGAAGAATTCTTTGCTTTAGACATATACGTACTCACCGCCTTTCTCTTATTATCATATTCTACTCGATTTTATTAGATAAGTAAATTTTTATACAATTTTATATAAAAAATACCTAAATAGGATTATGACAGGCTTTGATGACAAAAAGTAAACCCAAAAGCTTAGGGCTTTTGGGTCAAATTCTTTTACCATAATTCTTTCTTTAAATAGCTTCGAATGAGAGAGGTATAAGTGGTCATGACATTCGAATGCTCTGCATAAACATCATAAAGTCTCTCATGAATGGACACAGTGTAATTTTGCACGAGATCCTTGCGCAAAAGAACAATATCCTTAAATGCAACTGCTTGTTCTGTCGTATAAACGCCTTCGTCTTCCATGATGTCTACAATATCCTCATAGCTTCCTGGATCACGCATAATAAACCCATCAATTAAAAAGTTCCCGACATCTGTCATTCCTTCAATAAATAAATGGACGATCCTTTCGGCAGCGAAGACTGCGATAGAGTCACCTAATAATTCTTGTTTACCGGACTGCATAATCGCCTGTAACGAAGGCAGTAGCGAATGGTCTATGTATGTTAAGATTTCCTCAATTCTTTGTGTGTTCACATTATACATGAGATATCGACCTACTTTTTCTTTTTCCTTAGTTTAGCTGAAATAATCGTAATTGCAAACGTTAATACAAGGGCAAGTAAAATGACGGCTACATGTCCTGAATTCTCATCCACCCTAAAGGTTCACCTCTCCTACTTATTCTTTCCTACAGTATACCCAGCCACTCCCCGCGGTTCAAGCCCTATCCCCCTCTAGATTGGATGTAGGTAGAGACGGTGTGTTATGCTAAGAATACAACATGGGGTTCTTATGTTAAAATGGAACACAAAGATCCAGGAGGAGGGTGAAACATATGAGTAATGAGACCTTTTTTCTCTATGACCATAAAGAGGACACAAAAACACGATTCGTTAGCTTTATGGGTGAGAGCAATCGCTATGATTTAGCTATTACCATCACCAATAATTTCTATGGAAAGAAGATGGTTGTTAATCTGCAAACCAATCGTGCGGCTATCATTGGCCAGGATGATCTGAAGGAAGAAGGATACATCGAGCATGCCTTTGCTGTGTCAGAAGAGGAAGCTGAAGAACTGCTCGAGTTTTTATATACCATTATCTAAAAGAAGAGCAACCTACTCTATAGGTTGCTCTTCTTTTGATTCACCTTGTTTATCTTTTGATTTTTTCAATACAAAATAAGGGCAACCAAAATTGCAGTACTCTTGTATATACTCATCTAAGAAACTAATTCGATTATCAAATGAGGATTTAGGATATTGGTCCTCGAAGAACCCCTTCAGCCGTAGCTGACCATACCCCCAGTCTCCTACGATATAATCAAACTTATTTAATATGTCGCTATATCGGCTCTTGAACGCCTCCGGATTCCATCCATTACGATGGTCTTCCAGCAATTCAAAGGACAATCCTTGAATGCGTATCACGCTCTATTTCCTCCCATGTTAACCATATTATCTAAGAATATATATTACCACACTTTCCTGTAATCCACACTCTCTTTCCTGCAATGGATTCAATGAATTAGGGTTACTCTAATGACAGGAGGTGTTTATATGACAAAGTGGAAATCATGGTTAGCTATCACGGCCCTGTCCTTGAGTGTTATTGGTTGTGCTCCAGCTGCGGATGACGCGCGGGATACGAATTATCACGGGGCAGGAGTAACAGGATATGGAAACAACTTGGCAACTGATGATAACATCGGTTTAACGCGAAATAGAGCTGATCGCGGTACTCCTCTAGCTAACGCTAATGTAAATGACCAAGGAAACTTTGGAACCCTCTTTAATCATTCCATCTATAAGGATGGAACAACAGGCATGAACCGCAACGGTAAAAAAGATTATGGGTATGCTACTTATAACAAAAGAGATGTTACTGTGCAACAAAATGGAACCTTCCACATCGACCGAGATGTTTTAGCTCGAGCTGTTGGTTCTGTTGTATCCGCGATTCCAGGAGTAGATCAATCTACCGTCTTAGTTACGGATGAGGATATCTTTATTGGGTGTCCTGGTGTAACAGATGAAGATACGCTGAATCGTGCCAAGCTTTCTGCTTGGGGAATGACTCCTCGTTGGTATGACATCTATATTTCCGGGGATGAAAACGTCATTGACCAAGTCAACACATTAGTCAATCGTACTGGCAGCAACACGATTAACAATGATCAACTCGAAGCTGTGCTCAAGACTCGAACGAAAGACATGACAGGAATGAATGTCACGAATAATAACCAGAATATTGACGATTACAACTTAAATCAAACGTATCCGAACACGAATTCAACCCATCGTATGACAAACCAATAGAAAAAATCAAGCGCAGGGAAGCATCCCTGCGCTTTTTTTACACATGTCCTGCTGCTTGTCCCTGCTCGTGAGCGTGATACGAGCTTCGAACAAGAGGACCGGATTCTACGTGATCAAATCCCATCTTCATTCCTTCCTCTTTTAAGAAAGCAAACTCATCTGGGTGCCAATACTTCTGTACAGTAAGATGTTTTTTGCTTGGTTGAAGGTATTGTCCGATTGTGACGATATTAACGTCATGGGAACGAAGATCTCTCATAGTTTGGAGTATTTCCTCCATTGTTTCCCCTACTCCAATCATTATACTGGACTTGGTCGGGATTCCGGGAGCCAAATCTTTAGAAATCTTGAGAAGTTCTAATGATCTTGCGTACTTCGCCTTGGAACGAACACGGTCAGATAATCGTTCTACCGTCTCAATATTGTGGTTGAGAATGTTAGGCTTTGCTTCCAGAACCGTCCGCAAAGCGTCCCAGTTCCCTTGGAAATCAGGGATCAAAACTTCTACACTACAGAGAGGGAGTCTCTTGCGGATCGCATGAATGGTTGCAGCAAATATGGATGCGCCCCCATCCTTTAGGTCATCCCTTGCCACAGCGGTTACCACCGCATATTTAAGCATCATCTGCTCCGCTGCTTCAGCAACCTTCTCTGGTTCAGCCAAGTCTAATTCTGTCGGTAGGCCAGTAGTCACCGCACAAAAACGACAGGCCCTCGTACAGATGCTTCCATTTATCATAAACGTTGCTGTTCGGTTCGACCAACATTCATATAAGTTTGGGCACTTCGCTTCTTCACACACGGTATGAAGAGTTTTGCCTCGCATCATTTTCTTCAATTCTTTAAAGTTTTTATCCGTATTTAACTTTATCTTTAACCATTCGGGCTTACGCTGGTTCATTCAATCAATCACTCCCATCTTATCCCTTATCATCCCCTTATTTTAGAGCTTGCCTTCACAAAATGCAATACGCCCAACTGCTACCCCCATTCATTTCCTGACCTCTTTGTGGTATCGAAGCCCTTTCTCTGACACAAACTAACCCTAGATCAAAAAATGGGTGGTGAACCTATTGGCTCGTCCAATTTTTGTTTTTTTATTAGTTTTTTCGTTGCTCAGTCCTTCTCTCCCGACTTCAGCTAAAGAATCTCAAGCTGATTCATCTTCCTATGAAGATAAAATGGAACTCTTTCAACGAATGGCAACGTTAACGGGAGTGCCGTGGTACTACTTAGCTGCCATTAACCAGTATGAAAAGAATGTACAAAAGCGATCAAAAAATGAAGAACCTGACAAGGAAAGGCAACTATCTATTAATATCCCCCCACAAAAATGGGGAGGGTTCCTAAATCCAAACACGGATGAGACTTCACCAAACAGTATAGATTTCTTTAATGGGATGGGCAGAGACGGTTCCGGCGATAACGTGGCAGATTCCACAAACGATGAGGATGTACTCTACACGATTGCTACATATATCTCCAAATATGGTTATACAGAAGACGATATTCGTATTTCGCTTTGGGAATATTATCGCAGCGATAAAACCGTTGATATTATTTCCGAGTTCGCTCAGATTTTCCAGAACTTCCAGACGATCAACCTAACAGAATCCGCCTTCCCCTTACCGCTTAGATCTGATTACAGTTACCGCTCCACTTGGGGAGATGCTAGAGGATGGGGTGGTAGAAGAATTCATGAAGGAACAGATATCTTTGCTCATCATGGCACCCCTGTTCGCAGTGTATGCTACGGTTACGTCGAAGTAAAAGGGTGGAATCGTTACGGTGGATGGAGAATTGGAATTCGAGATCTTAATAATGTTTATCACTATTACGCTCACTTAGGCGGCTTTAATAAGAATATAAAAATCGGTGATATCGTAAAACCCGGTGATGTCGTTGGATGGGTAGGAAGTTCTGGATACGGAAGTCCAGGAACATCAGGAAAGTTTCCTCCCCATCTCCATTACGGAATGTATAAGTATAACGGTAAGACCGAATGGGCTTTCGATCCTTATCCTCACTTGAAGAAGTGGGAACGGATTGAATACAGAAAAAAGAAGAAAAAATAATGGTTAATTGTAAAGAGAGGGGGCATTTTAGCCCCCTCTCCTTGTTGTGTTACTGAGTACTGGGCGGAGCATCCATCCTAAAATTTTTCCCATCAAGCTGAAGAGGAGGCAACATAGTTGGGCCCTTTCCTTCTTCTGGTAACCCTGTTCCACGGAAATAAAAATCAGGCACTTCACCCATAAATAAAGCTTGCGTAATAGGAATCTGCGTTCTTACGATGGTAGGTTCCGTCGTGAAGGGAATGACTACTTGAACCTTTGCTTGAATCTCAATAAACACATTAATATGTACCATATTGATTCCAGCCTCCCTAATTTCCGGCACCATATTAACTTGAACGGACCCCATAGGTACCATGGTGATGGGGACATCTGGACCAATCATGGCCAGGATATTACTGTCTAATGCCTGACCGAGAGGAATAATAAGGGGGATGGACTCAAGTTCTTTTAATGTATTACTTACTCTTGCCGTGGCTTCCCCCACGATTCTAGTCTGTTCATTATAATTAAAAAGAATAGCTCGAATTTGACCCTCTTTATCCTCTTGGAAATAAACAAGTTCTTTAAAGTCCACACCTTCGGCAATCCTTTTGCTTATCGCCTCATTAATCGCATCAGCAGCCAACTGCTCTACCTTAGTCATAGCAATTTTGAGCATGGCAGGCTCAAGCTTTCTTTCGATGTATAAAAAGGTCTGAAAAGAAATGAGCAAGAAGATGGTAAATGAAATGAAGAAAGCCGTCTTAAAGCTGAAGGGCTTCGCTCCATTAAACCGTCTTCCCGTCCTGAATCTGGCCATACTTCACCTCCCTAATACAACCTATGCTTGACTAGGGGTATACCATACCAGAGAAACACTCAAACTAAAAAAGAAAAACATGACGTACAATCCTATTATTCTTTAGACAGGAGAATGAAAAAGACATGCCTAAAATGGATGTGAACGGAGCTATTCTCCATTATGACTCTGAAGGAGAGGGGATCCCCATTATTTTTATTCATCCACCTGTCCTTACAACCAAGGGGTTTACCTATCAAGTGAGAGACCTGTCTCCTTACTTTCAGGTGATTAGGTTCGACATACGGGGACATGGCCATAGCTCTCCTTCATCCTTGCCTATTACCTATTCTCTAATAGCGGATGATATGATAGCCATAATGGACAAATTAGGACTAGAAAAAGCTTATTTTTGTGGCTACTCAATGGGAGGCACGGCTGTATTGGAGGTACTCCTTAGGTACCCAGAGAGGTCACTAGGGGGGATTGTTTTAGGCGGACTATCAGAGGTTCTAGATCTGAGGCTAAGGAGTCAAATCTTGCTCGGAGCCACCATTGCCAAAGCAGGTGGAGTCGAACTCTTAGCCAGAGCTGTTTCCTCAACCAATTCAGATACGTTGGAGTTATTCCGAGAACAGTACCAGGAAGCTCGTAGAGGCTCTGCTCGTAACATTGAACAATATTATCGTACAGGGTTGGATTATAATTGTACTTCCCGATTAGGGGAGATTACGTTACCTATTTTGCTATTATACGGGGCTCGTGATAAACGCTTCCTCCACTATGCTCAGCTCCTACACGAAAAATTGCCGAATAACGAACTCAAGTTTATCTCTAACGTCAAGCATCATCTTCCAACGAGAGCGGCTATTGAAATGAATGATCTCATTAAACAGTTTATTTATACCCACCATCGTCCATCAGAAGAGATACCTCAAGAGTATTTTTCACCTTACCAAGTATTATCTGAGCTTCCGAATGATCCGGGAGTTTTTCCAAGAGCGTAGAAAAAAAGTAAGTCCACGTGGATGGACTTACTTTTTCTCGTAGACAAAGAAGGTATGCGGAAACTTGTTCTTTTCATCTATTACCCCTTCGGTCCTAGACACTTCAACCCACTCCCCTGCATCGAACTCAGGAAGAAACGTATCTCCTTCAAATTCTTCATCAATCTGTGTAAGATACAGCTTGTCCACAACAGGCAGAAATTCTTTAATAATTTCCGCTCCACCAATAACAAAGAGATCCTGATCTTTGAACTCCCTCAATGCTTCCTCTATTGTATGGAGTACCCTACATCCTTCTTGATGGTAATCCTTTTGTCTAGTGAGAATCACATTGTTCCTCCCAGGCAAAGGCTTTCCCATGGACTCAAACGTCTTCCTTCCCATGAGGACGGTATGGCCCATCGTCACACGCTTAAAGTAAGCCAAATCTGCCGGAAGATGCCATGGCATCTTGTTATCCTTACCGATGACACGGTTCCTAGACATGGCCACAATGACAGAAATCATACGGAAACCTCTCCTTTAATATGGGGATGGGGATCATAATGACGCAACTCAAAATCCTCATATTTAAAATCAAATATATTCTTCACTTCCGGTTTGATCACCATCTGAGGCAGGGGGCGCGGATCTCTAGTTAATTGAAGCTTAACTTGTTCGAGATGATTATTATAGATATGCACATCACCAAAAGTGTGGACAAAATCACCCGGCTCTAAATCGCATACCTGAGCCATCATCATCGTCAAGAGTGCGTAGGAGGCGATGTTAAAGGGAACTCCTAAAAAGACGTCCGCGCTGCGCTGGTAGAGCTGACAAGACAGTTTTCCTTCTGCTACATAAAATTGAAATAAGGTATGGCAAGGCGCTAAGGCCATTTTCGGTATTTCTGCTACATTCCAAGCACTTACAATGAGACGTCGCGAATCCGGATTCGTCTTAATATCACGAATCACTTGCTCAATTTGATCAATGGTTGTCCCATCCTCACAAGCCCAAGATCTCCACTGCTTGCCATAGATAGGTCCTAGTTCACCGTCTTCTTTGGCCCATTCTCTCCAGATCCTAACGCCCACTTCTTCAAGTTCATTGTTATTCGTAGAGCCTCTTAGGAACCAAAGGAGTTCATGAATGATGGATTTCAAATGCAATTTCTTCGTTGTTACTAAAGGAAACCCTTGCTGTAAATCAAAACGCATCTGGTAACCAAATGTACTAATGGTGCCCGTACCTGTTCGATCTTCTTTTTTGGCCCCATTGTCTAGAATGTGCCTGCACAAGTCTAAGTATTGCTTCATGGATTGTCCCTCCAATACTAGTTCGCTTCCCATCTTATCTAATTCATATCCAGGTTTCAACAGGTGAGAACGAATATAAAAAGGCAACCCGTCACACAGGTTACCTTCTCCTCTTCTATACCATCTTCAAAATGGCCTCTTTCCCGGTCATCCCGGCGGTAATGCCATGCTCCTCCGCTGTCGTTGTAACAGACTCTAATGGAGCTTCAAGCAACTGATCGATCGTTCTAACCCCTAATGCACGACCGGCAATGATTTGACGATCCTTTAGCTTTTCATTCAATAAGCCTACATCCAAAGCGCCGCACATTATATAACCTTTATCCGTTGTTACGACAAGCAATGTTGTTTTGGGTAATTGGACCGAAATAGCTACCACTTGATGTCCTTCAAGGGTTATCGGTTTCACATCGATCATATAAGCTACTGCCTCCCTGTAGAACATATTCTCACCGTATCATATGCCCTATAGAGAGGTTGTGTGAAACCGTTAATGGAAGGTATCCCTCGTTGGATCTGTGTCAAGTGTGCTGCTTCCTACTCCTTCAGTAGCCATCTTGTGTCTCATGAGTTCTATGAGAAACATACTTAGCATATGAAAGATTTCCTCTTCATTCATGTCGGAGATTAGCTTCAACATGTCTTCACGATCCTGTTCCTGGAGAACACCAAGGACAATGGCAATAGCATCCTCGTCATCACCTGTCAGATGATCTCTATAAAGATTATAAAGGTCGTCGATAAATTTCATTTCCTCACCTCCAAGTATAGTTGCTAGACGTGAATCCACCTTGTCTTGCTGCTCCTTGCCAAGGCGTCGGTACTTTGTAGCTCTTTTTCTAAGACATCCCGAATAAATTCAGGAAGAAAATAATCTATCTTTTCCGCTTTCCGAAAGAGGGGAAAGATAAAGCCAAATGTAAACATATCAAGGGTTCCGATGGAGTAAATCCTGTCCTCTTCAAGCGGTTGGTCTTGAACGAGAATACTTTCGATCCGTTCGCCTTCCGCTCGTCTCTTATCATAACGAAGAGACATTCCATCCACACACATCCACCCCATTACCTTCCCTCGAAAGCCAAGCCCTCTGATTTCCCGATGAATACTCTCATCTGTCAGAGCCTCCTCCAGAATATTTCTGAGGAACTTCCCCTTAATTGAAATCTTGCATGGATTAATCGGATGTGGACAAAGAGCTAATAAATCTTTCCGGGTAACTGAACCTCTCGATAGAGAGAACAGGAGGGTTCCAGCATTAACCATAGCTACTTCTGAACCCACCCAGTCCCGTATTCCCTCAGCCAATAAGTTCCCAAGTGGGGACTCCTCAACCCAACTTATATTAAAATCATGCTCAAGGAAGGTGATGGCGGGAGATAATACTTCACTTGCAGCCCGTTCTTGTTGCGCTATAAGCTCTACAATATCAGGAGCAGCAGGAAACGATTGGGTAGGATGGCAAGTCCCCTTTATACTTATAATCCCTTTTGTTTGAGTATCGAATTCAACAGTAGTCTGTCCAAGATACTGGCCGAATTTTCCTGTTTGGATAATAAACGTATCTTCCACATGAATTCCCGTCTCGAGCAGGTCATGGGTGTGGGCACCTAGGATAATATCAATTCCCTTTACTTCTTGGGCAAATTGATGGTCCATGCGAAGTCCTGTGTGCGACAACAATACCACTAGATCTACTTGATCCCTGACGTCAGTTACAATTTCTTGAACGGTTGATATAGGGTCCATAACAATCCAGCCAAGTAAGTCATAAACAGGAAACGGGGCCGTCACACTGATCCAACACACTCGCAAAGGACCTACCTGCTGAATAAAATAAGGCTTCATAAGTCGTGGGAGTTGGTTCGTTTCCGAATCGATCAGGTTTGCACAGATCACTTGGAATTTAGCCTCATCGTAAAAACTTAGAAAAATATCCTTAGGAAAAGTTAAACCTTCATTGTTCCCAACGGAAGCAAATTGATAACCTGTAGCATTCATGATTTCAATGTTTGCCCGTCCCCAGGTTCCTTCCGTTATTGGATTCATTCGATCCGCATGATCACCTAGATCCACGGTGACAACGAATTCACCCTGAGCTTGACTCTCCTGCTTGAGCTTGCGAATTCCACCGGCTATGTATGGCATCTGGTGAAAATGGCTATGAATGTCATTGGTATGTAAAATGTGGAGCTTTGAAGCTGTCAACACCCTCTCCCCTTTCCGCCCATCAAACCCCCAAACCCATATACTTAATATTCATAATACTAGATCTTTATGTATTTAGATACCTTCTCTTTCTATAGAGGAAAAAAATCCCGGATCTTTTCCGGGATTTTTTTGTTTTGTTCAACCTTTATCCAATTGAGCCTTCCATTTCGAACTTAATCAAACGGTTCATCTCTACCGCGTATTCCATTGGAAGTTCTTTCGTAAAGGGTTCAATGAATCCCATTACGATCATTTGTGTTGCTTCATCTTCCGTAAGGCCACGGCTCATAAGATAAAACAATTGATCTTCACTTACTTTTGAAACAGTAGCCTCATGTTCAAGCGTTACTTGATCATTTAACACTTCGTTGTATGGAATGGTATCTGAAGTTGAAATGTCATCTAAGATGATCGTATCACACTTGATATTGGACTTCGAACCAGCAGAGTTACGCCCAAAACGGGATAATCCCATATAAGTTACTTTTCCGCCATGCTTACTGATACTCTTTGAAACAATCGTAGAGGAACAGTCAGGAGCCAAGTGAGTCATTTTCGCTCCAGCATGTTGATGTTGGCCTTTCCCTGCCACGGCAATAGAGATAACTACACCCTTTGCACGAGGTCCAACCATAACAACGGCTGGATATTTCATGGTAAGCTTACTTCCAATATTACCATCGATCCATTCCATCGTCGCATCTTCATGCGCAATGGCACGCTTGGTCACAAGATTATACACGTTTGCGGACCAGTTCTGGATCGTGGTATAACGACATCGAGCGCCTTTTTTAACAATAATTTCCACTACAGCACTATGGAGAGAATCCGTGGAGTAGATCGGAGCCGTACAGCCCTCTACATAGTGTACGAAACTGTCTTCATCTGCGATGATGAGAGTCCGTTCAAACTGTCCCATATTCTCAGAATTGATACGGAAATAGGCTTGCAATGGCTGTTCGCACTTGATTCCTGGTGGAACATAGATAAAGCTTCCTCCAGACCATACCGCACTGTTCAACGCAGAAAACTTGTTGTCTGCCGATGGAATCACCGTACCAAAGTATTGTTTCACGATTTCTGGATGCTCACGCACCGCAGAATCCATATCTGTAAATAGAATACCGAGCTTCTCCAAGTCTTCTTGCATGCTATGGTAAACAACCTCAGACTCATACTGAGCAGATACCCCAGCAAGAAACTTCTGTTCGGCTTCAGGTATACCTAGCTTATCAAACGTAGCTTTGATCTCCGCAGGAACCTCTTCCCATGTTTTCCCTTGTTTTTCAGAAGGCTTAACATAGTAAGTGATGGACTCAAAGTCTAGGTCCTTCAATTCTCCGCCCCATTCAGGCATAGGCATGCTATAGAAAATATCGAGAGCCTTCAAACGGAACTCGAGCATCCATTCCGGTTCTTCCTTAATACGGGAGATTTCCTCTACGATTTCCTTTGTCAAACCTTTTTTCGTACGGAATACGGAAACGTCCTTATCATGGAAGCCATATTGATATTCCGACAATTCAGGTGCTTTTTTAGCCATAATTCTCCCTCCTTTATTAGCCTGCTTCAGCAGGAAACTCCTTATGCTTGATTCGCCCCTTGTTGTAGAGCTTTCCAAGCGAGTGTAGCGCATTTTATCCGAGCAGGGAACTTAGCGACTCCCTGCAATGCTTCAATATCTCCTAGATCAAGATCATCGTCATCGATCTCTTCACCCTTCATTAGACCTGAGAAGATATCGGCAAGTTTCAAAGCTTCCTCTACGGTTGCTCCTTTAACAGCTTGCGTCATCATGGATGCTGAGGACATGCTTATAGAACAGCCCTCACCCATGAACTTCACATCCTCTATCTTCCCGTTTTCCACCTTCATTTGAAGTTGAATTCGATCTCCACAGGTTGGGTTGTTGAGGTTAATTGTCACGGATCCATCATCCTGTAATTCCCCTCGGTTCCGTGGGTTTTGGTAATGATCCATGATCACGCGGCGGTATAAATCATCCAAGGAAGACATTTCCGAAATACTCCTTTGTCTTTTTTAGACCTTTCACCAGCGCGTCAATGTCTTCTTCTGTATTGTAAATATAGAAGCTAGCACGTGCCGTTGCGGTCACATTCAGCCATCTCATGAGTGGCTGGGCGCAGTGATGACCAGCTCGAACAGCAATACCCTCGGCATCCAGAACGGTTGCCACATCATGAGGGTGAACATCACTTAAATTAAAAGTAACAAGTCCGCTTCGCTTTTCAGGTCCAAATATCGTTAGACCATCTATCTGACGCAACTGTTCCATCGCATATTGAACTAGCTGCTGTTCATGACGCTCAATGTTCTCCATTCCAATTTGCTGGAGAAAATCAATGGCAGCACCAAGTCCGATGGCACCTGCAATAATCGGGGTTCCCCCTTCGAACTTCCAAGGGAGCTCCTTCCAAGTGGAATCGTACAACTCCACAAAATCAATCATTTCTCCACCATATTCATAAGGTGACATCTTCTCCAACAAGGTACGCTTCCCGTATAACACACCGATCCCTGTCGGACCTGACATCTTGTGACCAGAGAAGGCCAAGAAATCACAATCAAAATCCTGCACATCTATAGCAACATGAGGGGCACCTTGAGCGGCATCCACACAGATAACAGCACCGTTTCGATGAGCGATTTCAGCGATTTGCTTTATCGGATGTACCGTCCCCATTACGTTAGAAACATGAGCGATAGCTACTAGCTTCGTTTGCGCTGTAATGGTGGCTTCCACATCTTCTAGCTTTACGGTACCGTCTGGCTGCAACGGAATATATTTCAACGTGGCACCCGTACTCTTTGCCGCTTGCTGCCATGGAATCAAGTTACTGTGATGTTCCATTAAGGTAATGACGATTTCATCGCCTTCCTTCAAGAACTCACGGGCATAACTGTTAGCCACGATATTAAGTGCCGTAGTCGTTCCACGCGTAAAAATGATCTCAGCTGATTCTTTTGCATGAATGAATTTCTTTACCTTTTCTCTTGCACCCTCGTAAGCATCCGTCGCCCACGTCCCTAGTGTATGAACACCACGATGCACGTTAGAATTGTATCTGCGATAATAGTCATCTATGGCTTCAATGACAGAGATAGGTTTCTGTGAAGTAGCAGCACTATCTAGATAAACCAACGGATGTCCATTGACTTCTTGATTTAAGATAGGGAACTGAGATTTAATCTCTTTTATGTTCATTGGGACACTTTCCTCTCAATTGTCCTCTCCAGAAGATCCCTTACACCCGCTTCTCCAATCTCATCTACTACAGGAGCGACGAAGCCATTAATAATAAGTCTTTGGGCCTCTCTTTTACTAATTCCACGAGACATGAGATAGAAGATTTGCATTGGATTAATCTGACCTGCGCTAGCGGCATGCCCTGCTGTTACATCGTCTTCATCAATCAATAGGATCGGATTCGCATCTCCGCGAGACTTAGGACTAAGCATTAGCACATTTTCCGCTTGTTCCCCGTTCGCTTTAGTAGCTCCTTTTTCAATAAAGGTGATCCCATTCAGAATCGCTGAAGCTTCATCCTTAAGCACGCCCTTAACTAAGACCTGACTATCAGAATGCTTCCCCGTGTGTACAACTTTGGAAACGACATTTTCTTTTTGTGTACCGGAACCAACCGTAACGAGTTTAGAGTCTACTGTTGATCCCTTGCCTAATAAGTGAGTCGTATTCTGTGTAACCGTATTGCTGTCGTTCATTTCTCCAAGAATCCATTCCATACGACCATCTTGCTCAACTGTTGCATGTCGATAGATATAATCCGTAACCGTCTGCTCGAACGTTCTAACCGTCGTATATTTCACCTTAGCTCCCGGACCTACATGAACTTCGGCCACTCCATTATGAACTCCTTCTGTTCCGGCAAGGTTCACATAAGCATCAGTATACGATACTGAGCTGTGAGTTTCAGCCACAATCATCACATGTGGGAATAATCCTGCATCCGTACCCGTAGCATAGAACACGGCCTGAACAGGAACTTTGACTTCCACGTTCTTCGGAACGTACAGGAATACTCCTCCGCTCCATGCTGCTGTGTGAAGTGCCGCTAATTTATGAGAATTGACCTTACTATCCTTTTGCATAAAGTGCTTCTTGATCACTTCACCGTGGGTAGTGAGGGCTGATTGCAAAGATTGAAAAACAACACCTTGACTCTTCAAAGCTTCTGGTAGATAGGTATAAACGGTAGAAGCGTCTTGTTGAACTAATATCGCTTTCTCTACCCCATCTTGTTGAGCAATAAGAGCCTGAACCTCTTGAGGCAGTTCATTAGTCGAGGTTACAGCATTGTGCGTTCTAAAAGGAACAAATCCATCCACGTTCCAACTGTCTAACTTAGTCTTATCAAGTTTAGGAAGTTCTAGTTGCAAGGATTGGTCGTATCCTTGTAATCGAAGGCTAGTCATCCATTCTGGCTCACCAGATTGCTTGGAATATTGCGTGATGGCATCTCGGTCAAATCGCAATTTCATTTCTACGCTCATGTCAGCACCCCCTCTACGCTTCAGCGCCAACAGTTTCGTCTACGATACCCAGCTCTTCTTTAATCCAGTCATAACCTTCTGCTTCTAGACGCTCTGCTAATTCTGGACCACCGGACTTAACGATACGTCCTTGCATCATGACGTGAACGAAATCTGGCTTAATATAGTTTAACAAACGTTGATAGTGAGTAATGACAAGAACGCCTAGTTCAGGGTTTAACATTTCGTTTACCCCTTTAGCTACGACCTTCAACGCATCGATAT
This sequence comes from Ammoniphilus sp. CFH 90114, assembly GCF_004123195.1. Taxonomy (NCBI): domain Bacteria; kingdom Bacillati; phylum Bacillota; class Bacilli; order Caryophanales; family Paenibacillaceae; genus Ammoniphilus; species Ammoniphilus sp. CFH 90114. Next base: position 87,807 of record NZ_SDLI01000007.1, on the reverse strand, counting down.
CCAATCCAGAGTCGATTTCATCAAGGATGGCAATACGAGGGCTCACCATCATCATTTGTAAGATTTCATTTCTTTTCTTTTCTCCACCAGAGAAACCTTCATTTAAATAACGATGGCTGAACGCTTCATCCATCTCTAATGTCTTCATTTTCTTTTCCATTTCGCGAATGAACTTCATGAGGGAAATTTCATTTCCTTCTCCACGACGAGCATTAATTGCACTGCGCAAGAAGTCAGCATTCGTTACACCGCTAATTTCACTTGGATATTGCATGGCAAGGAAAATCCCCTTACGTGCACGCTCATCCACTTCCATCTCTAATACAGCTTCGCCATCTAAAGTAACTTCACCACCTGTTACTTGGTACTTCGGATGACCCATAATAGCGGAAGACAAGGTACTCTTTCCGGTACCATTCGGCCCCATGATCGCATGAACTTCTCCGCCCTTAATTTCTAGGTTTAAACCCTTAAGGATCTCTTTATTCTCAACAGAAACCCTAAGATCTTCTATTTTCAAGTGTGGCACTTGTGACATATAACTTCATCCTCCATTCCATTGGAACCTCAATCGAAACTGGAAATAAATAGATCCTATTCTCAATTGATTATCAGCTCTTATATAATATATAGTATAACAGATAATTAAATCAAGGAAACACTATTTGCATATTTTTTATATATTTTTGTATAAAAAGTGTGCCTGTAGATCGTCATGTGAATTTTGTGGATCGGTTGTCCATTTCTGCCTAATAGTACTACCGTTTAGTATTTGTATCAAGTGTAAGATTAACCGTCGTTCAGAAAAAATTATTCACTTTAAAAAGAAGTGACAGAAAAAAGGCACCGAAGCTCCCGGTGCCTTTTATTGTTATTCAGATTTCGGTCCCGCTTCAACAATCTCCTGCGCTACCCCTTGAAACTTTGTAAAGTTTTTAACAAAACGAGCGGCTAATTCTTTCGCCTTTTTATCATAGGATTCTTTATTCTCCCACGTATTTCTTGGCAGAAGAACCTCGCTTGGTACACCTTCTACAGATTGGGGTACAGATAAACCGAAGATTGGATCGACAACATAATCCACATCATTCAACTGTCCATTCACTGCTGCTGTTACCATAGCTCTTGTATATTTTAAGTTCATTCTCTTTCCTACTCCGTAAGGGCCGCCAGACCATCCAGTGTTCACGAGATAAACTTGAGCATCGTGCTGGGTGATCTTCTCCCCTAACATCTCCGCATAAACGCTTGGTTGTAGAGGTAAGAATGGAGCTCCAAAGCAAGTAGAGAAGGTTGCTTCTGGCTCGGTTACACCACGCTCTGTACCTGCAAGCTTACTCGTATATCCAGAGAGGAAGTGATACATAGCTTGCTCTTTGGATAACTTCGAGATCGGAGGTAACACACCGAATGCATCAGCTGTTAAGAAGACGATAACCTTCGGATGACCAGCCTCTCCTGGAATCATCGCACCTGGGATAAAATCTACTGGGTACGCCACTCGAGTGTTCTCGGTTAAGCTTCCATTATCATAATCAGGAATACGAGTCTCATCATCTATAACCACATTCTCTAACACGGAACCAAACTTAATGGCATTCCAAATCTGTGGTTCTTTTTCTTCAGAGAGATTAATACATTTTGCATAGCAGCCGCCCTCAATGTTGAACACCCCTTGATCTGACCAACCATGCTCATCGTCTCCGATAAGACGTCGATTCGGGTCAGCAGACAAGGTAGTCTTTCCTGTTCCAGAAAGACCGAAGAACAAGGCCACATCGCCTTCTTCACCCACGTTGGAAGAGCAATGCATAGGCATAACGTCCTGTTCAGGTAAAAGGTAATTCATAACGCTAAAGATGGATTTCTTCATTTCACCTGCATACTTCGTACCGCCAATAATAACCGTCTTCTTAGAGAAGCTCACAATAATGAAGGTCTCAGAGTTGGTTCCATGTACAGCTGGACTCGCCTCAAAACCTGGTGCAGCAATCACAGTAAAGCCAGGTACATGAGACTTTAGTTCCTCTTGGCTTGGTCTTACAAAGAGCTGGTGAACAAAAAGGTTATGCCATGCATATTCATTAATTACGCGTATAGGTAAACGGTATGTCTCATTAGCTCCTGCATATCCATCAAAAACGAAAAGTTCTTTTCCGTTTAAATATTCAAGCACATCTTGGTATAATTTATCAAACTTAGAGGCATCAATAGGCTGATTCACTGATCCCCAAGCGATTTTCTCATGAACAGAAGGTTCATCAACAATGAATTTATCCTTGGGAGAGCGACCAGTGTATTTGCCTGTTTCGGCTCGAAGCGCTCCTGTAGCGGTAAGCTTCGCTTCCCCTCTTTGAATGGCTGCTTCTACCAATTGAGGTACGGAAAGATTGAAGCGCGTTTTTCCCGCTCCTAATACCTCATCAACTTCTAAGCTAAGCTTTGTCTCCATTTGTCGTTCCTCCCGGTTTTCCATCTAAATAGAAATAGGTCCTAGTCGTCGTTTCTTTATGATCAATAGTATAACACATTTAAACAAATAGTCCATAATAAATTATAATCGCATTTATGGATAATGTGACAAAAATATGTCCGATTTATGCGCGATTTAACCCCTTTTCTCTCCCACCTTTTTTTAGGAGAAATCGCAGTTTCTTTGTTAAATGCTGAATTTGTCTTGATTCTCCCGCGAGATAAATACACTCTCACTATACACAATAGCATCCATTTTTCCATTATAGGATTTTTGTCCATCCTCTAGATAAATGATCGTCCCACGCCACAGAGGAGTTTCAAATCGGGGTTCAATGGTTGAATAGGATACTTTCTTAGGTTTATATCGAATAATGTAGATGACGACAAATATATAAAATATGATATGAAGGATAAATATAGCGGATACGATAGCTTGATCGATTCGCAACTCCTCATCCCCTCACTTTTTTTGTAACCATCGTAACACGTTAAGGGCAATGGCACTATTACAGTTACAGTTAAAAGGAAATAAACGGCCTTGAAGAAAGGCCGCTATCTCAAGTGTAAAGTGTACCAATTACTAGCAATACGAATAGGATGACAGAGAACCAAAAGATAATCCAATCTTCTCTCGTTCTTTTGAACAATCTCCTCACACTCCCCTTTCCCTAAGTAGAGAGGTGTATAAGCATTATATGCAATATACTCGGACTATTGTGAAAAAAATAAGTATTCGTCCACTGTCATCCCATTTCTTGTATAATAGAGTAAAAATGACTAATCAGGAGGTACGAAGATGGATTTCTATTGTCCACCCTGTTTAAAGATCGTCAATCAGCAAAAGCTTAAATGCAATAAGCTGGCTACGCATTTTATCTCCTTGAAAGGTAAACGGATTTGGCGTATACGCTATCTCAATCGCTATGCTTATCAATACATTACAGAGTGCCAATACGAAGAACTCGTTCGAGACCAGCCTCTCATCCTTGCTAACGCCACCTACTGGGACGACTTCAACCCTCATGATTATACAGGGCTAGACGCTAAAGGAAGCCGATCCTCTATCTTTGCTTAAAGGGGACTGAGGATTTATCGGCGATGCGATAGGAGACGATAGCGAAGATGCTTTTCGAGAGATTGTAAGCGCTATCACACACACTTGCATTGGCTCAGTTATTTGTAACGATTATCGCTTCGTGACTCCGTAACTATCGTTCGTTACTTCAGGGCATATTTTCGTGAGTTTGACTACTTGTTTAACTTGAAAAGCTTCATTTATCATGGATTTATTTATAATCATTCCCGACTTCGTGATTAAAATAGCCAAATTCGTGAGTAAGAGAGCTCAGTTAATTGTAACGGATACACCTTCGTGATATATGACTCCTTTTTTGGGACAAAAATCAATAGCTTCGTGACTAATTTCAATAATTCGTGAGTTTACGGTTCATTTAGACCAAGGATGCCAACCCAAGCTCAAAGTTAATCCATAGCTAGTACTACTATTAGTCGCTCCGTATAAAAAAATAGACTTTTTGGAGGGGAAGACAGTCAACACTTGTCTCCTCGTTAGGCCATTTTTAATATTTTCATTAAAAAGTAGCTCAAAAAACAGACTAAATCCAAAAAGGAATCAAATCCTCAACCCCACCCACTCTACCACAAACAAAAATAAGAGACTGATCCCAATCCTTTGGTTTCAGCCTCTTCTGCACACATTCAATCTTTATCGTCCTTTTTGCTTTGACCAGGGGATTCCTTATCCCTACCTTTACCTTTGTCGCTCTCTTTTCGATCATCGTCTCCATCAGACTTTTTATTCTCTTTACCTTTTGCATTTTCATTCTTTTCATCTTGCGGCTTAGGAGGCACCTGCTTCGGCGCCTCCTTCTTTTGTTCTTCCTTCTTTTCATTTTCTTTCTTTTGTTCCTGCCTCTTCTGCTCTTCTTTCTTTTCTGCGGGCTTTGGTGTATCCGGTTTCTTTATATCAGGCTTACCTTGGTCCTTCTTAGGCTCTGATTTAGGCTCATCCTTTGGTTCCGGCTTCTTTTGCTCTGGCTTGCCCTGTTGACCAGGCGGTTTCGGCGATCCTGCAGGAACGGCTGGACCTTTTTCCGGTGCAGCTTTCTCTTTATCTTTGTCTTTCTCTTTGTCTTTTTTATCCTTCTTTGGTTTTGGAGGTATCACCTTGACTCCTGAGACCGGAGGAATACGATCAAGTTCGCCGTTCTTTACTTCGTTCTCTGTTAACTCAACCCCTTGCTCTTCAGCTTGCTTAACAAGCATAAACCTACCTGGGGCTATATTCTTTTGCTGAGCTTCTTCTTTCCATTCTTTTTTCCCTTGTACAAGGACAAAAGTAATTTCATTTTCTGTAGTGACAGATTCAGATACTTGTTCTAGGATCGGCTCTAGATCCTGTTCGTTATCTTCCTGATAGTAGGTTGTTGTAATCAACACCTGGTTTTCCGCATTCATGTATCCCTTCTGCTCAGCTATTTGAACGATGTTTACGGTCACGATAGTCAAAAGCTTATTTTTCCATTCAAAAGAACTGAGAATCTCTTGGCCTTCATCGTTCATCGAAGTGGCACTGATAACGAAAGTATCTTCATCTACTTCCAGCTCGATACTTGGATTAATATCGATTGTAACTGCCGCATAAGCCGTCGACCCCGAACCAAATGGAAAGATCATCACGAGCAGCAATAGACAGGCTGTTGCAAGAGAAACCGCACTCATCCATCGTGGTATTCTTCGTCTTCTACTGGAGGGGATACCCACCGCTGCCGGATGAAAAAAAACTTCTTTACCTTCTAGATGATGTGGATGTGCAGGAATTTTAACAAATTCGCCATCCGGGGTTAACACAACCGTCCACTTTTCCCCTGATTCCATGACAATACCTTTATTCAACGGCAACGTACCCTCCTTTCTCTTCATTAATCTGCAGGTAGCTTTGGAGGTATCGGTAGTCTTCCATGAGCAAAAGGATAATAGCTACAATATAATTCCGATTCCGTTCTACCGTTTTCCGGCTTACTTCCACTTCGTTCATCAACTCTTTCATCGGGAGCTTCTTTTTTTCTGTAAAAAGAGTACTAAGCCGTTCACTCCTGACTAACACCCTCGCCACTTCGATGGCATTTTGCCTGGCATCAGCGTGCTTAGGAGAAATATCCGGAAGATCCATTAAATCAATGTCAAATTCCTTTAATTTCTCTTTGTAATGCTCGATTTCCTCCCTTCGCAAACTAGCTTCGTAATCAAGCTGATATTGCTGGATCGAAGCCTGCGTCTCTATGGGAGACAGGTCGGAGTCTTCTTCGCCTTCGATGGTATGCTCGAAGGATAATTGACCGCGGTGCCTGGATTCTTTTCGAATGTAATCGATGATCCGGCGACGTATAACAAGATCAGCAAAAGAAAGAAACGAACTTCCTTTCCCAATGGTATACTTGTTTATCGCCTCATCAAAAGCTTCCATAGCCACACTGAATTCATCGTCTCGTGAAGGATCAATAAATCTCTTGCACACCTTTGAGGCGACTTGCGAAATAAATGGCGTATATTGACTAATCAATTGATTTCTAACGTCCAAGTCCCCGTTTTGGGCCAAGCGGATATCCTCTTCTAGTTCAATCTTGGCTTGAGACGGTTGTGAAGAACGCTTTCCTAGGAAGCGGGTTAAAAACATGTTTTCACCTCACACCACAGTTATTCGTCTGGACGTTTACATTTATGTCCGTATTTGACTATGTAAAAGAAAGAAAACTTGATTGCCACGAAGCAAACAAGTTTTCTACCTTCCTATTTACATAAAAAGGATAGCCTTCCCACTAGGCGGAAAGACTATTTTCCTTTTCCTATCAGCGTTGTTTTTGACTTTTCCACTTATTAAGACGCTCACTTAATCGGTTCAGTCTCTTCTTCAGCGATTCTTCCCACTCACGATCCTTTAACATTTTGGCAACGGATAAAAGGTCTAGAGCTGAATCAATCTGCTGGCGAAACACTTCGTCAATTCGCCCTTCATCAATTACTGTACAATTTTCAAAAATATTTTTCAAGGATTCTCCATTCACGTATTCTTTAAAATCCACTTCAGGAGTGTCATCCGTTTGTGCGTATTCTGACAGAATTTCAAACTCTTCTTCTATTCTTGGGTGTACATCAATCCGGTTACAGACCGGACAGTGAAGTATCGGTACATTGTTGATGTAAGTCTTGTGGTGACGCAGGCTGCCGAGTGCGCCGATCATACTCGCTCCACAACAGAAACTCATCGGATCTCCTCCCCTACATTTCTCCAACCGAAACTTTCAATCTCTTGAAGTTGGCCGAAACTTTGTTCATTTATATTCTATTTTAATAGGGAGTATTCCAGTTTCCTAGGTTTAAATATTGGGGTGATTGGCAGGAAAATCAAGAACGCTAAAATAACCGAGCAAAAATAAGAAAAGGCCAGTGCATTTAGCACCAGCCATTCTCTTCGCAATCTACATATTGTGCAGGTTGTGGAATGCTCGCGTCTTCCACTCGGAAGATACGCTGATCATCTACTTGATAACCTTGGTCCATATGAACACATGTTGCATCAAAAGGAATATGACCAATGGCCTGCCCATGCAAGGTCAGGATAATGGCATTCTCTCTGATTTCCCCCCGAATTCTCTCCGTGATATCCGTACGCGGTGATAATTCAGACATAGTCCATCAGCTCCTTCAAGTTTAAGAGATGATATTAGTCTTCCTTAACCATGCTTTCGTATTCATTGGCAGACATGAGCCCTTCAACCTGGGAAGGATCTTCAAGCTCAACAACAATCATCCATGCCTTCTCATAAGGAGAATCGTTCACTAATTCAGGAGAATCCTCTAATTCAGCGTTAACCTCAAGAACCTTGCCGCTCACTGGAGCATAAAGTTCAGAAACCGTTTTCACGGATTCGACGCTTCCAAAAGAGCTGTCTTGAACGATATCATCCCCTACAGAGGGAAGTTCAACGAATACAATGTCTCCAAGCTCTGACTGGGCAAAATAAGTAATCCCAATATATGCTTTGTTGCCTTCAACACGAACCCACTCGTGTTCTTTACTATACCTTAGTTCGGCTGGATAACTCATCCTTAAGACCTCCTTATGTATGATCTAGATTATTTTACCATAATTATAGGCAAAATTCGCTAGTTCTTTACTAGCCCTAGCATACACAATTAATCCTCTGAATATCCAGTTTCATCCTGTTCTTGTTTTAGACCTGCTCTACACCTTCTACTACTCCATAACCGCCATGGAGACCTTATATCCCGTGTACTTTTTAATGTTCAACACCGCTTGCTCAAAGATGAGATATTGACCCTTAATCCCAATCAGGCGATCCTCTATTTCTGGTTGCTTGTCAAGATTGTACGTCTTCACTTTTCCCACAGATTCCAACAAGGGGTAAACGACCTCTACCCATTGTTCCTCACGAATCGCGTAAGGCTTAAATTCGTCTGGGAAATAGGAGAACGCCTTTTCTCTCAATTCAAACAAGTCTAGCGGTTCCGCTTCCCCTTTGAGCATCTTGCGCCAATCCGTCTTATCAGGGAAATGCTCCGCTAAAGCAACCTCCAGTTCACCGGCTAGCTTGCGATTGGGCACCTCGGCTATAGGAATGGCCTGGATCGCCCCTTGGTCTACCCAACGCTTCATCTCATTGCTCTTGCGAGTTAAGCCGACCTTGACTCCGCTGCTTACAGCAATATAGACATAGTGCGGAATCATACAGTGCGTGTCGCCGAAGGCCGAATCACGGCATGTCCCGGCATGATAATGACATTCATGTGGTTTGACAATGCACAGATCTGTCTCAGGTAAGGAAATCACACAGGGATAGCAGTATCCCGTATTGAACGTCTTTTTAATCTTTCTTCCACAATTCGTACATTGCATTTCACCGAGAAAACTTAAAGCCACCTTTTTCCCTAACCAGTCATTTAAGACAACTGTGTCTTCTCCCATCGGTAAGTGATAAGTAATAGGACTCTTATATTCATGCGTTAATCCTCGCAGAAATCCGTTGTAGCTCATCCGTCATCCTCCTTCAAAAGAAAAAAGTCTTACCGCCTTCAGCCTCTCTCCTTAGGAGTCGGTTTCGTGCGGCAAGACTATAAAAATCATACCCTACCCTTCTAACTTCGGTCAATATGGATCAACTGACGCTTTCTGGCTGTTGTTGTTCCGCTTGATAGGAGTGTTTGGCCTTAAACCCTAATAAAAAGAATCCGGCAAACACAAACCCTAAAAAGAAAAATAGGCTGTTCGGATGAATGTATTGAATCCCCATGCCAGACATTGCTGGTCCGATAATACTTCCTATACTAAATAACATAGCTGCCAGAACATTGGCGCTTGGAAGCATATGCTTGGGAAGAAGATCAGCTAAATAAGCTAAACCCAATGAGAAGAAGGACCCTATCGAACAACCCGTTACAGCGAAAATAAACAGAATAAGGCCTACCTTATCACCCGCTAAAGGAATAGAAGTGAATCCAACGGCTCCAATAGCACCTGCTATCATAAGTACCTTCTTTCTCCCCACTCGGTCGCTCCATATCCCTAGCGGCAATTGAGTCAAGAGGGCACCTCCAGCAAATGAAAATAATAGAACAGAAACCCATCCTTCAGAGATTCCAGTACGCAAGGCATAGACCGGGAAGCTACCATTCATCACTGCCTCCATATACCCATATAAGAAGGCAGGGATTAACGCATACCACCCCAAGGAAATAGCACGACGATAAGACACCTTTTCTTCTTTAGCAACCTGCTCTGGGAACTCATTCGTAACCCGAAGGACAAGAACGAAGGCGAGGATATAAAATAATGCAACGAGAAGAAACGGCAACCATACATTGATAGGTAGAAGATTCACCCCAAAGGGACCAACGCTAAACCCAGCTCCATAAGCGAATCCATATAACGAGATATTTCTCCCTCTTCGCGCCTCTGCGCTAGTGGACGTAATCCAGAGTTGAGAAGCATAGTGCAATGCACTATCCCCTGCCCCGATTAGGAAACGCAAGACAAACCACCAGATCAAGTTATGCCATAAGGGAATCAATAGGGACGATATCAATACGACAATAATACCGAACAGGATCATTGGCTTATAACCAAAGCGACGCAAAGGCTTCTCCACGAAGAAGGACGCGACAAACATTCCAATATAAAGTGCTGCGGCATTCCAACCATTCAGAATGGAGGAATGGCCTGCTTTTTCAATCATAATCGAGAGCAACGGTAACGTAAGGCCTTGGCTAAGTCCGGCTACCGCTACTGCTAAAATTAAAATATAGAAGCGATACAATTCACCCTGTGGATCTTTAAAGCTCCTTCTCATAATTTAGCGAAATCTCCCTTTTCTATAATAGAGAAACCCCGCTAAGCCAGCGAGGTTTCATAATGACTTCTATATATGATTATAACGCATTAAGCATCATAACAACACACAAGACAATAAGATAAACAAGAGAATAAGCGAACATCTGACGTGCCCACTTCATCACGTCTTGAGCAAAGAAGCCTGCTATAGCAAGAGCCAACCATCCTAATCCTAAAACAGCAGCCGTAACGAAATAGATCTTACCTACAACACCTACGGTATAAAGGAATAAGGAAACCGGTACTAAAGCACCTGTCCACAATAAGATCTGTCTCTTAGTCTCTAAAAATCCCTTCACAACGGGAAGCATCTGATATCCTGCTGCGCGGTAATCCTCAGATTTCATAATAGCGAGGGCAAGGAAATGAGGGATCTGCCAGATGAATAAAAATCCAAAGAGAACCCATGCACCTTGTTCAAGATTCCCCGTAACAGCAGCCCATCCAATAAGTGGAGGCATCGCCCCAGAGATAGCTCCCACTACCGTATTAAGGTCTGTCGTTCTTTTCATCCATGCTGTATATACTACTACATAAATAAAAGCGCCGATTAAACCTAAGAGAGCAGCTAGAGAATTGGCCCAGATTCCAAGCATCGTGGTTCCAATGAGAATCAATGACATTCCATAAATCAAGGCAAATTGCGCGGACATACGACCTGAAGCAATAATCCGATCCTTCGTCCGTTCCATCTTAAGGTCTAAGTCCCGATCAAGATAGTTGTTCAAGACACAGGACCCGCCCATGACTAGAGAGCTTCCAACTACGGTAATAAGGAAAAGCAGAAAGCTAAAAGTATCGGACCAAGCAGATGCTAACCAAAATCCTGTCACAATGACAATAAGATTAGATTTCACAATACCAGGCTTAGTTACCTCAATGTAATCTCTCCAAGTGAGTGGCAATGACACGCTGTTTTGTACCTCATCAGTGGTTGTCGATCGATTATAAGTTGCGGGCGTATCCATTCTTTTGACCCCTTTCAAAAAAACCTGTTTATTCCACAAAAAAAACGAGCAATAATCTCGTAATAACTATAGTTATAGTTGTAACATATCAATTGTATTTGGCTGATCCTCCTATGTCAAGAAGCAGGGAGGAATTCCCGAGATCCTTTTATAGTATTAAAATTTCGATTTTGACTTGACTATTTTTCCTACCCTCATGCATAATTATGAAATATATTCGATATGACCTTGCAATGAAGGGGAGCCAGAAAGTGACATGCGAAACAGAGAACGACGGCCTAGGCTGCAAGCCGTTGTCGTGATGCCTTTTTGTACCCGCCCCAGAGCTTTCCAGGGAAACAACCTGGACAGGGATGTCCCCTGTTATCAACGTATAAGTGGGCAATTTATGCCAATATAAGGTGGTACCGCGGAAGATAACCCTTTCGTCCTTTTTTATAGGGATGGAAGGGTTTATTTTATGTTTATTGATGATAAAGGAAGTGAACGAAAGAGATGACTAAACTTCTTGAAAAGAAAAGATATAGAATTGCCGTAAAAATCGGCAGCAGCTCCCTAACCGAAGAGGAAGGCGGCTTATCGTTAGGCAAGCTTGAGGACCATGTAAGCTCACTCGCTTACCTCAAAGAATTAGGACATGAGGTCGTCCTGATCTCCTCTGGTGCGGTTGCAGCCGGGTTTACTTTGCTCGGATTCCACAGTAGACCGACATCCATCGAGATGAAGCAAGCGTCTGCTGCCGTAGGTCAGGGACAGCTCATCCAAACTTATACTCAGGCTTTTTCCCGATATCAGATCCCGGTGGCGCAGATCCTCCTCACTCGAAGGGACTTCTCCACACGCAAGCAATTTATAAATGCACATAATACGTTGTCCGCTCTCCTGCAGAGAGGAGCAATACCAGTTATTAACGAAAATGATACCGTGGCCATCGAAGAATTGACCTTTGGCGATAACGATATGTTGTCTGCTCTGGTTGCAGGAGCTCTACATGCTGATTTACTCATCATCTTAACCGACACAGACGGACTTTACGATTCGAACCCTCGAGTCAATCCCAATGCTGAGAAAATAGATTACATCGAAAAAATTACTCCTGCCATAGAAGAAATGGCTACAGGTGCCGGGTCTAAGGTGGGTACGGGCGGAATGAGGTCCAAAATCATTGCGGCTAAAACTGCCCTTTCCTTCGGTGTTAAAGTCTTTGTCGGGCAAGGAACGGGCAAGGAAAAATTATATGATATCATTACGGGGAACGGTAGAGGAACCTATTTCGGCTCCTCTACCCTCTCAACCATGAAGAATAAAAAACAGTGGATCGCTTTTCACGCGGATGTAAAAGGCAGTCTGATTGTAGATCAAGGAGCCAAGATGGCCCTGCAGGAACAGGGCAAGAGTCTTCTTCCCTCAGGCATTACTGCTGTAGAAGGTGTGTTTGATAAAGGCGATGTAGTAGAAGTGGTCACTTCTTCCGGAGAGCGCATTGGTAAAGGATTAGTGAATTATTCGTCAACTCTAATAGAGCTAGTAAAAGGAAATTCATCAGAATACGCGATGTCCCAAACCGGGGGATCAAAGCCTGAAGTCATTCATCGAGATGAATGGGTATCTTATGATTGGAGGGAATTAACATGACCGAATTATTAACCAAAGGCCAAGCGGCTAAAGCAGCAGCGAAAAAATTAAGTATGGCTACAACCGAACAAAAGAATCGAGCTCTTGCAGCTATTGCTGACCAACTCTTGACTCATAGTCCATTACTTATCCAAGAAAATGAGAAGGACCTGCACAAGGCTCGGGAAAATAACACCCCTAACGCCATTATTGATCGCATCGCCCTAACGGAAAAACGAATTCAAGACATGGCAGAAGGATTACGACAAGTGATGGAACTTCCTGATCCTGTAGGAGAAACGATTGAAACCTTTACCAGGCCAAACGGACTCGTCGTCGAAAAAGTTCGAGTACCACTAGGTGTGGCTGGGATTATCTATGAAGCACGTCCTAATGTGACGGTCGATGCGGCGGCTCTCTGTCTAAAGACTGGGAATGCGGCCTACTTAAGAGGAAGCTCCTCCGCCCTTCATTCCAATAAAGCGATCATCCAATTGATCCAGGATGCTCTAGAAGAGTCTGGACTTCCTAGGGAAGCTGTGCAATTACTTGAGGATACATCTTATGAAACCTCCGATCAGATGCTTCGTTTAAATCAATACGTAGATGTATTGATCCCACGCGGCGGCGCAGGTTTGATCTCCCATGTTGTTCAGAATGCTACCGTACCTGTACTTGAAACGGGTGTTGGCAACTGTCATGTATATATAGATGAAAGTGCTCAGGTGGATATGGCACTAGATATTATCGTTAATGCGAAAACGCATAGACCTGCGGTATGTAATACCGTTGAAACTCTACTTGTGAATCAAGAGTGGGCAGCCACTCATCTACCAAAGGTTGTAGAAGCTCTCCAGAGCAAAGGTGTAGAGCTTCGAGCATGCGAAAAGACCTTAGCTCTTTCTCCTGCATTGAAGGCAGCTGAAGAAACCGACTGGGGGACAGAATATCTTGACCTCATTCTTGCGGTGAAAACAGTGGATCATCTAGGCGAGGCGATTGAGCATATTGAAAAGTATGGCAGCGGCCACTCTGAATGTATTGTTACAGAAAAAGCTGACCATGCTGAACGTTTCCTTCGAGAAATCGATGCGGCAGCCGTTTACCATAATGCATCCACTCGCTTTACCGATGGATTCGAGTTTGGTTTCGGAGCTGAGATTGGCATTAGTACACAAAAATTACATGCCCGTGGACCTATGGGATTAAAAGAATTGACATCCTATAAATATCTATTGCGTGGGCAAGGTCAAATTCGAAATTAACAGGAGGTCCAATATGTTATCAGAGAAAAAAGTCTGCTTTCTAGGTGCAGGTGCCATGGCAGAAGCTGTACTCGCCGGTATGCTCAACAAGCGGATTATTAAACCAGGAGCTGTCAGCATTACAAACCGTAGTGATCGATTTCGCTTAGATGAGTTGGTTTATAATTTTGGAGTCGTTGCAGATGCTAATCAAAAGGACAGCTCCATCCAGGACGCGGATATTCTCATCTTGGCCATGAAGCCAAAAGACGTTGCCTCCGCCTTAGAGGAAATTAAACATTTAACAAATCCTAATCAACTAGTCATCTCGGTTGTAGCCGGTATCACGACAACCTTCATCACTTCCTTGTTGGGTCATCAAGCTCCGGTAATACGGACGATGCCTAACACATCGGCAACGATCGGCTTGTCAGCGACAGGTGTTTGCCAAGGTGAAACCGCGACCGAAGAACATTTGGAACTAGCTAAGCATATTTTCGAATCCATCGGAATGGTTGCCGTTGTAGAAGAACATCAACTAGACGCTGTTACAGGTCTATCTGGAAGTGGTCCTGCTTATATCTATTATCTGGTCGAATCCTTACAATCTGGTGCCGTTCAAGCCGGTTTAGATGAGCAGGTCGCGCGTGAATTGATTCTACAAACCTTAATTGGAGCGGCTCATATGTTGAAGGAAACAGGAGAGGATCCTGCCGTCCTAAGGGAAAAAGTGACCTCACCGAATGGTACGACCCAGGCTGGACTCGATAAACTTCGTTCGTTCCAGTTTGAAGAAGCCCTCGTTTCCTGTGTCCTTAGAGCGACTGAACGTTCAAAAGAACTTGGGGCCATCTTAAGTGAAACAAAATCATAAACACTAGAGAAAAGTCTTGCTTAACCATAAAGCAAGACTTTTTCTTCCCATTTTAAACTCTAGTCCCCACTTTTTGGTATACTGGGGTCAAGACATATGCAAAAAGGAGAAATATGCTGTGGAGATTTATGCCTTATATGGTCCGAGCGGAACAGGAAAGAGCACGAGTGCTCTAGCTCTTGCTCATAAATATAATATCAATGCCATTATCGATGATGGGTTGCTCATTTATCAAGGAAAGAAAGTCGCTGGACAATCGGCTAAATATGAAAAAACAACGGTCCAGGCTGTAAAGCGGGCGATCTTCTTCTGGGAAGAGCATGCTGATGCCGTAAAAGAAGCTATAAATCATTATCCCATTGAGCGCCTACTCGTCTTAGGGACATCACGAAAGATGATCCATCGTATACAGGGAGCTTTAGCCCTCCCAGAGATCCACCATTATATCAATATTGAAGAAATTCGTTCCTCCGCAGAGATCAAGGCTGCTTTGTTTGATCGTGGGACTCAGGGGCGGCACGTCATCCCTATCCCTCGGATTCAGGTGGAACAAGACTTTATTCATCGCTTAATTGCCAAGGTGGACAAGATCTTTTCTCCTAAAAAGGAAGAGATCGGGGAAACCACTATCGTCCATCCACAATTCCAGACAGGAAAAATCCATGTCTCAGAATTAGCCATGAAAAAAATAGCGATTCAGTCCTGTGAGCATTTACCTTTTATTGAATCTTTTAGAAAAGTGAAAGTTGACATCACGAACACTCCTGTTGTAGAGGTAGATGCCTCATTCATTATTCACTTAGGCCAAAACGTTAACGATCTGGCTAATACTATCCAACAGCATATCTATGATGCCTTCCTTGAATTCATGGATTTAGAAGTTGAACAAATTCGTATCGTCGTCTCACACATCCAAATTGAATCACCAGCCCACGCTTAAATCCCAAAATCTAATCAGTCTATAAGTCAATTACTGAGGGAAAAACAAAAAGGGAGCAGGTAAGACTGCTCGATTCTTGGATTCTCTAGGAGGGTAACCGGATGCAAACAACGATGCAGCCGCAACAACAGCAACAGCAGCCAATGATGATGACTCCCCCTCAAGTAGTAACGACGAAAGACTTACTTTATCTAAAAGATGCGATGTCTTGGCTGTTGGATGCAATGAAGAAATGCTCCCATTTCTCGGCTCAGGTACAAGATCCGCAACTTAAGCAAGAAATAGACACCATCGGTCAGATGCATCAGCGTCACTACAACTTATTGTTAAAGCATTGTCAAAATAACAACACCCAGCAGATGATGGGGGTTCCACAACAACAGCAGCAAGGACAGCAACAGCAGCAAAACCAAATGTTCCAATAACGAGTACAGGAGGGTTCCTTGATGCAGCAACAGCAAAATACAATAAAAAACCCTAAGCCAGCTAACGAGCCAAAGGTAAAAGGACCTCAGATGAATGACAGGGACTTTCTGAACGATATCTTAGCTACTGAGAAATACTTGACGGACAGTATTAATGTAGCCGTTCGGGAAGCCAGTCATGATTCCTTGCATCAGGATTACATGATGATTCTCACGGAAACCCATATGGCTCAGCGCCATGCCTTTAACCTCATGTTCCAAAGAGGAGCATATAAGCTTGAAGCAGAAGAACAACAAAAGCTAGACCAAGCTTATAGGCAATTCAGTAATTACAGCACCCAGTTTCCTTATCCTTTACAATAAAGAAAAAAGGGGCTGATCTTTTCGAATAGAAAAGACAGCTCCTTCTTCTTACTCATTCTTATTAAAAACGGATTGATGCTCACGTATTTGTTTTTTATTTTCCTCATTTAGACGTTGAATCTCTTCAAAGATCTCACGTATCTTACGCTTAGCTTCTTGATGCTCTTCCTCAGACGTCCAATGTTTAACCAGCGGAGGCATTACTTTCAGCATATGGCTATATATAGACCATACTTTGATCATTTCCACCCGTTCTTCTGTCGCTTCCCCCGTTAGCAGTTCTGTAAATTTATATAACAATCCATCTAATTCAGGGATTAGTTTATTGTCCTGTGTCATCTGTCTCACTCCCTTCGTTTCCATCCATTAACCATCTAGACATAGTATTTACATTAATTACATTCTTTCAATTTCCTACCCGATTGTCAATCTATTATTGTGCAGACGAGCAAATTGTTTATAATGGAAAAAAAGGAAAGTAGGGACTACTCATGGAGAAACGATATAGTGAAATGACAACAGAAGAACTTAACCATGAATTATTAAAGCTTAAAGAAGCCTCGATGAAAAAACACCAAGCTGGTTTTTTCTCAGAAGCGGCTGTTCTAGAACAAAAATTTTACATGGCAAAGTCTTATCTCATGAATCCAGCCGACTTCATTCCAGGACAGACGTATCATGTAACTGGTTATGACGGAAAGTTTACCATTACATACCTAAACGGCATGATGGCCTGGGGGAAATTCGACCCTTCTCAAGAAGAGATCGCCTTCCCCATTGCCCGCTTAACCAATTAAAAACACACAAGGCTGGAAACCCTTCAATGGTATCCAGCCTTGTGTGTTTTATTAAACGGCCATACTTCTTGAACTATACTCACGAATTCGTCCCTTTTCTAACTGTCTTTGGAAGGCATCCTTATCTATTACGAACCCTAATGTTGAATCTAAGTACTTACAGGCATAGTAATGTGGATCAACATCACTGATAATAAAAGCTTCACTCTCATAAGACCATCTATACTGTCTTCCCCACTGTTTCATAACAATCATCTCCCCATCAATTTTCTCTTAACTGTATTATAACAACAGATATATAAAACAGCAAGCCTTTTTCTAAAATTATTATATAACACATTATATGACAAAAAACTCTGTCAAGACATTCTCGACAGAGTTCAAGCTTGTATTTTATGCTTTTTCCTTCACCGTAGGAAGGATCTTAGCCATATTAACTGTACGTCTCGTTTCCCAAGTAGATGGATCTGACTCTTCATATTGTTCTAGGTAGTGGATGACTTCTCGTGTTATCGGCGTTGGCGTAGAGGCTCCTGCCGTAACCGCAACTTTCCTTTTTCCTTTTAGCCACTCCTGCTTAATTTCTGTGACATCTCCAATTCGGTAGCTCTCAGTCCCTGCGATCTCCTCAGAAACTTGAGCTAGGCGATTGGAGTTATTGCTCTTGGGGTCTCCTACAACCAGCAACAGATCGGCTTCCTTCGCCTGTTCTGCTACAGCCTCTTGGCGCACCTGAGTTGCTAAGCAGATCTCATTATGAATTTCTGCTTGTGGAAATTTAGCAATGCACTTATTCATAATGTGCTTAATATCCCACTGACTCATGGTCGTCTGATTAGTGACGATAAGCTTATCGTTCTCTAGGTTAAGCTTATCCACATCCTCCGGCTTCTCAATTAAATGCACACGGTCTGGTGAATTTCCTATGGCGCCTTCCGGTTCCGGGTGACCTTTCTTTCCGATATAGATAATATCGTATCCATCGGCTACTTTCTCTTTGATTAAATCATGGGTCTTCGTTACATCAGGGCAAGTAGCGTCCACTACTGTTAACCCTTTTTCTCTTGCTCTTTTCTTTACTTCAGGAGAGACTCCGTGAGCTGTGAAGATCACCGTCCCTTTCTCAATCTGTTCCAACATATCTAAACGATCGGGTCCTTCGATGGTAATGACCCCTTCTCTTTCAAAGGCCTCCACAACATGGCTATTATGAACAATCATCCCGAGAATATAAATTGGACGGGGAAAATCAAAATTTTTCGCTGTTTGCAAAGCCAATACCATGGCATCTACGACTCCGTAACAATAGCCACGAGGACTGATCTTTATGACTTCCATTCTTTTTTTCCTCCCCTTAAACACATGGTTAGTATCATTATAACTTATCTTTTGCCACCAAGCACAAGATAACTTGTTAAAGAAAAAACCGCCCCTACTTAAAGCAGGAGCGGCTACCTGAACTAGATCACTAATGCTAGGACCGTACAGAACAAAAAGAAGACAAAAGAAAAAGCGGAAAAAGCAAAGCCAAAGACGTTTCCGGTTTTCTTATTTTGCAAGATACCGTAGCCTGAAAGCAGCCCGGTCGCTAGAAGAATTAATACCATAACCATTTGTCGATCACTCTCCATTTGCTTTCTATGTAAATCTGTCCCACTAAAACATACATATCTATTGTAAATACTTTATACACAAGAGTAAACTCTTTTTTCTCGTTGCCATAATTTTGCCTTATTCAGAATGGATAACGCCAAAATGTTTTTGGTGTCTGCAGTTTGGACAGTAGATCTCTTCCGCTGCCTCTGTCTGGAAATCTTGGAATTTCTCCTTCGCTTCGAGCAATGGATCCCCACAACCTGCACATTGACTCCTGTTTTTGGGGTGTTTCTTTTCACTCATGCTCATCATCCCTCCGAATCATCGTTTCCCATTAGTCTGTTCCGGAGAAGAAGAAGCTATGTATCTGATACCTCTTTATCAAACTCAATGTACCTCGATTCACCTTGAGAAATCTTGACTTGTCCGCTTGTCAAATCGGTCATCCATTCGATAAGCGGGGCCTCTTGTCCTGTTTCTACTAAGACAGAAACGGTAACCATATCGAGATATCCAATGTGATCAATAATATATTGTGGCTTCGCTCGAAGTTCATTCTCAATTTTTCCGAGGAAAGTGTAGTCTAATTCAAATTGGTACAGATCATGGAGTACTCGCTCCACGATCGTTCCTGCTTTCAGTGCTTCCGAAGCACCCTTTCCATAAGCTCGAATTAACCCGCCTGCCCCTAATTTAATACCTCCAAAATAACGGGTCACCACAACCGCGGTATCCTTCACGTGATTCTTCTTCAGGACCTCTAAAATGGGTTTACCTGCCGTCCCGCTAGGCTCTCCATCGTCGTCAGCCTTCTGGATCTGATCATGCTCCCCAATTATATAAGCTGAGCAATTGTGCGTCGCATCCCAATGCTTCTTCTTCAGGGAAGCGATAAAGGCTTGAGCTTGCTCTTCTGTTTCTACACGTTCTACATATCCTATAAATCTGGAGCGATTAATTTCAATCTCCGTTACACCGCTGCCTTTTATGGTGAAATAACGCTTCAACAAGGTCGACCCACTCCTTACTGTACTCAGTAGGAATTATAACACAGAAGAGACCGAAGGTTACAACCCCCTCGGTCTCGTTTTATGATTATACGCCTACGTTTTGTCCGGTTAAAACCGTTTCAACAGCTACTGGAGTGTAACCATGAGCTTCAGCTACAGCCTTATAGGTTACCTTTCCATCTACAACGTTAATTCCCTTAGCAAGAGCTTTATTATCAAGCGCTGCTTGCTTCCATCCCTTATTTGCAATTTGTACACCATAAGGAACGGTTACGTTTGTAAGAGCGATTGTAGATGTACGTGCTACGGCACCAGGCATATTAGCTACAGCATAGTGAAGTACTCCATGCTTTACATACGTTGGATTATCGTGAGTGGTGATACGATCAATCGTTTCAATAGATCCACCTTGGTCGATCGCTACGTCAACAATCACAGAACCTGGTTGCATCGTCTTCACCATTTCCTCTGTTACAAGGCGAGGTGCACGCGCGCCAGGGATCAGAACAGCACCGACAACGAGGTCAGCCTTCTTCACCGCTTCTGCGATATTGTAGCTGTTAGACATTAACGTTTTCAGACGACCTTGGAACATATCATCTAATTGACGAAGACGGTCAGCACTGATATCAAGCAAGGTTACACTTGCCCCTAATCCTAGAGCCATTTTCGCTGCGTTCGTTCCTACAATACCACCACCAACGATAACCACTTCACCAGGTGCTACTCCCGGTACTCCTCCAAGAAGAACCCCTTTACCGCCTTTAGACTTTTCAAGGAACTGGGCTCCGATTTGAATGGACATTCTTCCCGCTACTTCACTCATAGGAGTGAGCAATGGAAGGGATCCGTTATCTGCTTGGATGGTTTCATAAGCAATAGCAATCACTTTCTTTTCTACCAATGCCTTAGTCAACTCTGGTTCTGGAGCTAAGTGCAAGTAGGTGTAAAGAATAAGCCCTTCACGGAAGTACGTATATTCTTCAGGAAGTGGTTCTTTAACCTTAACCACCATCTCAGCAGACCAAACAACACTTGCCGAATCTACGATCTTCGCACCTGCCGCTGTGTAGTCCTCGTCCGTAAATCCACTGCCCATTCCGGCATTGGTTTCTACCCAAACATCATGTCCATTATTTTTGAAAGCGGTTACACCTGCTGGTGTTAAACCGACGCGATTCTCGTTGTTTTTTATCTCTTTTGGTACTCCAATAATCATTCCTGATTCAGCTCCTTCAATGGAATTCCTGGCACTATTTATCATTTACTATTTCATTATAAGGTATAGATATTTTCTTCACCTTATGTAAAACTCAAAAAAACTATAAAGTGCCTTGTGGAAATCCACAAATGAAAAAAGCACCTAAGTTTTAGGTGCTAGAATTTAGGAATTTGTAAATTTCATCATCTTCAAATCAAGGTACATCGAAATTCTTTGGTTTGGATCATCTAAATCCAAACCAGCAACCTCCGATATGCGCTTAAGCCGATAAGCAAGCGTATTGGGGTGAATATGAAGTTGCCCAGCTGTCAAATTGATTCTTCCAGCAAAGTCGAGGTAAACTTCAAGTGTCTCAAGTAGATTGCTTTGGTTTTCTAGGTCATACTTCATGAGTCGTTCTAATCGGTAGTTGCTATAGCCCTCTGATTCACTTTTTTCCACGAAGGTTGGCAATAAACGATAAATCCCTAGATCCGCATAGCCTAGAATGCCCCTCGTTTCTTCGGGTAAATTCTTTTTCATGCGAAGCACGGATAGGGCTTGGTGATAGCTCGTTCGTGCTTGGGAGAAAGAATCATACGCCTGGCCGAAGGTTCCCTGAATGGGGAAATCTCCAAATCGTTCTTGTAGGCGATCGTTGACCTCTTCTACGAAGGTATTGCATCGAGTGTGGAACTCTACCTTCTTGCCTCCTCCCCCTCCCATTACAATTAACCTTTTTTGGTCTGTAACCGCCAGCGGAAATTGGGTCAGGGAGAAAGAGTCCTTGAGGTTGGCCAGAAGGTAAGTCAGCTCTTTTTGCACAGATTCATAATCAGACGAGTCCGCCTCAAAGGTAAATATAGAAAAAGGTTTAGGCAAGCGAATTCCAATATCCTCAGCCTTCGTTTGGATCTCGTGATGAGATATGATGTTGCCAAGCAAGATTTCCCAGAAAAATTCTTTCCCTTTCTCTTCTTGAAGTCGTCGCTTGGTTTGCCTTTGATGGAGTCTTGGCATGGCTGCTCGAGCGGCCTGACGAAGATAGATCATCTCCTCATCGCCCAGCCATTCGTTAATTTCCTGCACCCAAATATACCCCAATACACTTTGTCCTTTACGGATAGAGATCGCAACTCTGTTGCCAAGCCCTACTTCATTCTTCGCCTGGATCCGAATAGGATCATCACAGCCCATTAACTCTTGGATTACGCCATCCTGCCACAGCCGATTAAGGACCGTCTCAGGTACTCTTCTGCCCATAATGGTCTCCATACGCGCTTGATCATTGCAATGTCCATGTTTACTATAGGCGAGCAATCGATGATTCATATCTTCTATAGTAATCGGGTTATTCACACGTTGGCTGATGAGATCCGCTAGTTCGTCTAAATCTACAATATGATCAAACAAAGGTTTACCCCCGGAAAATAAGTGTTAATCAAAGTTTACAAAAAATTAGCGGGAAACACCATATTATTTCGGACAACTCACGAATCGACTGGCCTCCTGAACTCTTTCCGCTCGGTTAAGCCACAAGGAACAACCGAAGGTCACGCATAACACAAGGAGGGATCCTCCTACGACACCCGGCCAATGCCAGGCTTCCCAGAACACTCCCAAAAAGCTGCTCCCCAAGCTTCCCCCTAGATAATAAGAAACTAAATAAAGACTCGAAGCGCTAGCCCGCGCAAACTCAGCATGGGAATTGACCCAGCTTGCCGAAGCGGAATGAGCGAAGAAAAATCCAAAACATTGAATAAGCAACCCAATGAAAATGACAACTAGCGAATGATGGAGAGTAAAAATGATCCCTAAGGCAAACAATCCAATTCCCACTAATAAACAGACGGTCTTGCCCCACTGCTGAGCCATCTTTCCTGATAGGGTAGAACTAACGGTTCCCGCCAAATAAGTAACGAACAACAGCCCCAGTAAGGTTGGTGAAAGACGATAGGGTGCTGCACTTAACAGGAAGGTAATATAGTTAAAGCTGCCTAGGAAGACAAAAAAGTTTAATCCACCTACTAAAAAAGCCACCGATAAGACAGGGTTTCGAAGATGTCTTGTCAAGCCTCCTAGTGCCTGCCTCACATCAAAAGGAACCTTCTTAAACTGTTTCGAGGCCGGCAGCATCCAGACGAACAAGAAGAAAAAGCTGAGACCAAGTAGTCCGATCACCCAAAAAGATGCTTCCCATCCCCACAGGTCTGCGGCGGCTCCACTAATCAATCTACCGGATAATCCGCCTAGGCTGTTTGCACTAATGTATAAACCAATAGCTAAACTCAGCGCTGCTGGAGAAAATTCCTCCGCCATATAAGCCATGGCCAAGGATGGAAGTCCAGCCAGGAAGGCTCCTTGGATGGCCCGCAACACAAGAATAGATTCAAAACTTGTCATGAAGGGGATGGCCAAAGTGACTACAATCGCCCCGAGCATCGTCCAGACCATGATCACTTTCCTGCCGAGAGAATCCGATATAGGACCATAAAATAACAAGGCTATACTGATAAATAAAGTAACGATAGATAATGAATAACTCGCTTGGGATGCGCTCACCCCGAATTGCTCTGTAAATAAAGGCAGCAGGGGCTGTGTCAAGTAAACCATCGCAAACACTAAAAATGAACCTAAACTTAATGCCAAGGTTGCTCTCCAATAATCCTTTGTTCCTTGTTCAATCATATGAACAACTTCCTTTTCTCTTTATTTGTAAAGAAATCATAACACCGTTATAATGATAAAAAAAATATATAGTTTTTATTAATACCATAACTAATAGGAATGGAGACTGCCCTATGGAGTTCCGTCAGCTTGAGTATTTTGTAGAAGTTGCCCTATGCCAGAACTTCACTCGTGCCGCTGAACATCTTCTCGTTGCTCAGCCCGCCATCAGTAAAGCTATTCAAAAATTAGAACAAGACCTCCAAATCACGTTATTTGACCGATCTTCTAAACATATCGTCCTCACTCCAGAGGGAGAGGTATTCTTAGAGCACGCTCGGGCCATTCTTAGTCGGGTAGAGGAAGCAAGAACGGAATTGAACGAAATGCGAGGGTTAGAAAAAGGAGAAGTCCGCATTGGGCTTCCTTCTATGGTAGGGAGTTATTATTTCCCAGCCATCATCAAAGATTTCAAACGGAAATTCAAATCTTTGCAAATTAGCGTAGTAGAAGAGGGAACACTGCAAGTTCAAAAACTCATTGAGAAGGGCGAGGTAGATCTAGGAATTATTGTCGTCGATCATCCTCCGGATCATTTAGAGTATATTCCCTTATTCCATGAAGAGCTTGTCGTTTGTGTCCCGTTAGATCATCCCTTCGTCTTCAAAGACCACATTACCTATCATGACTTGGTAAAAGAGCCTCTCATCCTGTTCAAGGAAGGGTATTTTCAGCGTCAGTTGATTCTAGAGACGAGTAAACAAACGGGCATTACTCCGAACGTAAGCTTCTCAGCGAACCAGCTCTCCCTTATTAAATCTTTCGTTAGCGAAGGTTTAGGCGTTACCTTATTCCTCCGCATGATTGCGGCAACAGATCCCAAGCTCGTGCCCATCTCCTTAGATCCGCCGGTTTACCTTTCCCTTGCTGTGGCTTGGAATAAGAACCGTTACTTATCGATAGCATCCCAAGCCTTTTTGGACTTCCTGAAAAACAGAAAAGAGTAGGGTAAAGGCCCCTACTCCTTCAATAGTCTTTCCATTTCATCTAAAGTATCTATAAACCCTTTCAACGCTGTTTCAATCACTTCCGGAGAAGTCATATCCACACCCGCTTCTTTTAGCACCTCAATCGGATCCTTGGAGTTTCCAGCTGACAAGAACTTCTCGATATAGCGCTCAACGGCCGGCTCCCCTTCATCCCACATCTGTTGGGCAAAGGCATTGGCCGCAGCAAAACCTGTTGCATACTGATAGACGTAGTAATTTCGGTAGAAATGAGGAATTCTCGCCCACCCAAGGGAGGCTCCAAGATCAATCTCCAGACTATCGCCAAAATATTTTTTCATCAGAGAACCATACAGCTCAATAAGAATCTCAGAGGTGAGGGCTTCTCCCTTTTCGGATTTCTCATGGATCGCCTTCTCAAACTCGGCAAACATCGTTTGAAGGAACAAGGTTCCACTATAATCTTCTAAGCGCTGATTGAGAATAGCAATCTTCTCTTCTTTCGTCTTCGCTTTCTGATACATCTCTCTAAACAGTAAGGCTTCGTTCGTCGTAGAAGCTACCTCTGCCGTGAAGATGGGATAACTTGCATTCAGATAGCTTTGAGTTCGATTGGAGAAGTGAGAATGGGCCGCATGTCCTAATTCATGAGCGAGGGTATAGATGTCGTCCATCTCTCCCTGGTAATTCATGAGAATATAGGGGTGGGAGTCATAACCTCCCCATTGAAAAGCGCCTGAACGCTTACCTGGGGTGTAATAAACATCGATCCAGCGGTCTTTAAAACTTCGGTCAAGAAGACGGGCATAATCCTGACCAAGGACCTGGAGGCCCGATTTAATTCGCTCCTGAGCCTTCGCATAAGGGATGTAACTTCTCTCCCGATCCTCGCCAAATTTCACGTATAAATCGTACAGATACATTTTATCAAGATTGGCGGCTTCTTTTTTTAATTCAATATAGCGATGCAGGCTCGGCAATTGTTTACCCACGGTCGCAATCAAATTATCGTACACAGAAACCGGGATCTGATTTCCTTCCATACTTGCGTCTCGCGTACTAGGGTACTGCCGAACTTCAGAATAAAAGATATTCTTTTTTACCTCAGACTGCAAGATTTGGGCAAACGTATCTCTAAACTGATTGATGGTTTTATAGTACGCTTCATAGGCTCTCTTTCGCACCTCCCGATCCGGGCTCTTCATGAAGGCAGCATAATTGGCCGGGGTAAGCGTAATTTCATTGCCGCTCTGATCCTTTATAGAAGGAAATGTAAGATCTTTCGTCAGCATCCCAAAAATGCTTTCTGGAGCATCGGCTAACACACCACTCTTCGCCAATACTTGTTCCAGCTCCTTTGGCAAGGTATGCTCTTTGACTCTCACTTGCAATTCGATCCACCTTTTATATTCCTTCATACTGGGATCTGATAAATACTCCATTAGCTTCTTTTCCGGGATATTAATTAACTCTGGGATAAAAAACGAAATTTTTTCACTCATCTTGATCGCAACATCATCTGCTCGAGAGGACAACGCCTGATAGACCGAGTCACTTTTGTTCGTATGAAAGGATAACTTCGCGTAAGTATACGTCTTCTCGAAGCTGCGGCTTAATTGAACATATTTTTCCATCGCTTTTCTTAGGTTCTTCAGAGAATTTCCTAGACGACCATTATACTTACTCAGTTCATCGCTTAGTTCCTCAACTTCCCGAAGGTCCTTCTCCCAAGCCTCCACACTAACGTACAAATCCTCAAGGTTCCATTTGTATTGGGCAGGAACTTCCTTCCTCGTCTTATACTGCGGAATCTTTGCTTCTCCCTCGACTTCCTGGGCTAGTCCATTCGCCACACTGGCAAATACAATAACAAAGGCCAACAGAAGGATAAAGATAGGCTGTCTTGATCCTTTTCCCACAAAGTTTACCCCTTTCTTATAAAGGCACAATTTCTTTTAGTATGTTTGATTTGGAAAAAAATATGCTCAAAAAAAAGACCTGATCGTTTAAGATCAAGTCCATTATTTTAAGCGCCATCCAAGTTTTCTTCACGTTTCATTCGCTCGACAAAGTCATGCAGAATACGAGCCGTCATCCCCCATATCACCTTGTCTTCATACCGGTAGAAATATTCTGCGATCTTCGCCTTTCTCCACTTATAGGATTTACCATTAGGAATCAACTCAAAAGGAAAGTCCTCTGGCGGTTTCATTTCTAACGGAATGTAATAAAGCTCTGGCTCATAATTCATCAGAAACTTAAGCGGTACGGTAAACACTTCGGCAACCTCTTCCGGATCGGGATAAAGGTGAATATCGTCCTTTAATTGGCAAAGGTAAGGATAAAGAATGGTATGTGTAGTGACGAAAATGTCCAGTGGTGCGATTAAATCAATCTCATCTGCACCGATTCCTAATTCTTCACATGTTTCTCTTATCGCTGCAGACTCTTCGGAGAGATCATCAGGTTCTAGTCTGCCTCCTGGAAAACAAATCTCTCCTGGTTGCCGACGCAGCTGATGGCCACGAACTTGAAACAACACAGAGAGTCCATCTTTATTCTGGATTAAGGGAACCATTACGGCTGCTTTAGCCACACTTTCATGGCCCAAGATGTGTGGTGTTCGATTGCGATAAATGGCTTTAATCTCTTCAATCATGGCTTTTGTGGTCCCCTTCCCTATTGGTATTTCTTTCTATTCTACCACGATTGCTCCCTTATTTCATGGTAAATCCACCATCAACAATGAGGCATTGACCGGTTACAAACCTCGACCACTCACTCGCAAAGAACAAAACACTGCCCGTTATATCTTCCGGTCGAGCAATTTTACGGAGTGGCGTTTCGGCTATGATTTGATCCTTGATCTCTTCCTTCGTCGTCCGACTGGCATCTGTGGGATAAACAATTCCAGGGGCAATACAATTGACTGTAATTCCGAACGGACCGAGGTCACCTGCTAAATTTTGCGAGTAGGTTAACAGGGCTCCTTTTGCCGTCGTATAGTCGTGATAAGGAACAATCGGACGATACACGAGATTCGTAACCATATTAATGATGCGCCCATACCCGTTTGATTTCATGATCGGGATGGCATGCTTGCAGACATGAAAGGAGCCTTTAAGGGAGCCGTCTAATTGCCTCTGATAATCCTCCCACTCGACTTCCCAGGCCATTTTTCGCTGATCAGGGTCGAACCGATAATGATGAAGAGCATTATTCACCACAATATCAAGAGCCGTGAATTCCTCATGAACGGCTTCTATCATATTCTTAACATCGGTTTCGATGGTGACATCTCCTCTTATGGTCATGGTTTCTGTCCCATATTTCTGCCTTAGTCGGTCGGCAAGCTGTGTTGCCCGCTCTTCATTCCTTACGTAATTGATGATGACGATAGCCCCTTGCTGGGCAAATGCCTCAGCTATCGCTGCCCCAATTCCTCGACTAGATCCGGTGATGAGTACCACTTTACCTTTTAGATTCATCTCCATGTTACTTTAATTGCTCCACCCACTCGTTCGTGAGCATATTTTCAATATGAACTGGACCTTTTAAGAGCCCCATGTTCACATAGGTCTCTTCCACTTCCTTTAGGATATCAGCATTAAGCCAACCCAAGCCTTTTTCTTTCATTTCCTCATTCATGGAGACCGCATTACGGATCTTGATAATCTCTAGATTACGGGCTTCATCCTTTCCATCAATAGCCGCTTGTACGGCAACTTTCGCTGCTTCTTCCGGATGCTCCATCGTATATTTCACACTATCACGATAAACCTGCAGAAACTTAATCAGCATCTCTTTCTTTTCATTAAATGTTTTCTCCGTTACGACAAACACATCAGAAGGCGTGTTCAGCACTTCCTTTACTTCCATAACATTCACATCGCCTAAACCTTTTTGCTTGGCGTCATAAAGTCCTGTATCCGTTGCCGCTGTTGCATCCACCTGTTTGTTCATCAAAGGTCCGAAGTTTAAAACACCTGCTTCAATAATCGTCACATCATTCTCCGTCATTCCAGCTGACGAGAGCAGTACTTTTAAGTTTTGGTAGGTTCCGCTGCTTAAGCTGTAGACACCAACATTCTTTCCTTTGAGATCCTCGATGCTCGCAATGTTACTTTCCTTAAGAGAGACAAGATTAAACACATTTTCAGGGTAAATATTGTAAATGATCTTGAGCTTTTCACCCTTTTCCGCAGCCAATAACACGGCTTCTACATTGGCAAAAGCAATATCCGCATTTCCTGCAACAATGTTTTTTACGGCATCACCGCCGCCCGCACCCGGAATGTATTCAAACTCTAGTCCTGCTTCCTCAAACCAGCCCTTTTCCTCTGCGAGGTATAAGTTACTCTGCTCAGCAATCGGCTTACTCCAAGAGGCCATGCGTACTTTCTCACGTTCTTGTACGGCTGCTGATTGCTCTACCTTCGCTTCTGTTTGTGCAGGCTGTGAAACGGGTGTAGAGCTCGCACATCCTGTTAATCCAATAGCAGTAATCAATGTAAGGATGGATAGCGATAAAGACTTTCTCACGTTTTCGTCCTCCGAGTATAATAATATTTTTTAAAAAACAAGATCTCTACGATAGCGACCATCTGATAAAGGGCAATTCCCATAAAGGTTAATAGAATAAAAACAGAAAACATCAACGGCGTATCCATCATCCCCTGGGAAACAATGATCAACGCCCCTAAACCTTTATTAGCTCCAATAAATTCACTAACGACAGCTCCTACGACACTAAGTACGATCGCGACACGCAAGCCTGAAAATAAGTAAGGAATAGCAGTAGGAAGTCTGAGCTTAACGAGTATACTCCACTTCGAAGCACGCATGGAACGAAATAAGGCCACCTTATCCTGGTCAACGTAGGTCAGTCCGGTCACCGTACTTTCAAACAAGGGGAAAAAGCTGACCAAAGCGACGATTAATATTTTCGGGAGGTAGCCAAAGCCGAACCAAAGAGCAAGCAAGGGTGCCAAGGCTAGCTTGGGCATGGCTTGGGAGGCGATAATGTACGGGTGAAGCACCTCTTCCACCGCCTTAGAATTTGACACGAGAAAACCGAGCCCAATACCCATGAAGGCTCCAAGCGCGAAGCCCCCAAACACCTCAATTGAAGTAGCCGCGATATGAGGATAGAAATAACCGTTTGAGAAGTTTTCTATGAGATTTTTCCCAATGACTAGAGGAGTAGGTAAAATAAGTTCCGGTATTTGCAAGAATCGGACAAGCCCTTCCCATGCGAATAGGACGATAAGAAACAAGAGAAGCGAATACATCATTGGCTTTCTGATCATGGTGTTCTTGCACTCCCTATGTTTTCGATATCATCGTGTAGGATCTTGGTTAAATCTAAGAATTCCTTCTCAAATTTCAGTTCTTTTCTTCTGGGTTTAGGAAAGGGCACCACGTACTCCTTGAGCACACCCGCTGGGGTTCCACCCATAAAAAAGATGCGATCAGACAGGTAGACCGCCTCTTGAATATCATGGGTAATGAATACGACAGTAGGATGAAACTGATGAGATAGCTTCGCTAATTCCTGCTGCATTTGCCATTTCGTTAAGGCATCTAAGGCAGCAAAGGGCTCATCCATCAAGAGAACTTTCGGTTCGGTCATGAGGGCTCGAGCAAGAGACACTCGAGACATCATGCCTCCAGACAACTCATGAGGAAATTTGAGCTCATTTCCGGCCAACCCTACGAGTTTCAAGATCTCTTTCGCTTTCTTGCCATCTTCCTCTGTCACCCTTCGCTTCAATTCAATAGGAAGGAGAACATTTTCCAAGACATTCTTCCACTCAAGAAGGATAGGCCTCTGAAAAACATAAGTCGTCTTTTCCTTAGGCTCTATTACCTTTTCTCCTCCCACGAGCACCTCACCAGAGGTTGGGGAGAGCAGCCCTGCCATTAACTGAAGAAGACTGGTTTTTCCACAGCCGCTTCGTCCGATCATACTCACGAACTCCCCCTGATTCAATTCTAGATTGATCTGATCCAATACAGGAGGACTCTCCTTAGAAAAGGTAAGCGAAATATTCCTCAATTCTACTTGTACAGTCTTCAATAGATCCAAGCCTCCCTTCCCCTAATCTCGGTTAGGATCATAGCGATCCATTTGCTCTTCGGCAGAGGACTCTATATCACACCAACGGACGAGATCCCCTAAGTTCAAACGCCCGTCATGGTGCCAGCCCGACTTAGGTTGAGGCATTTCTCCCAAGGCACATATGCGGTTAACCCCGCATTGGCCTAGAAGCTCGATCCATTTACGAAACTTCAGGGGAGGACAAGCAATTCCTACCGTTTGAAGATAGGCCTTGAGTGCGGTTACTTTCTTAATCCCTTCCTCTAGATCTTGAATTGGAATGACGGAAACAAAACGATTTAATGGAGAGAGGGAAAAGTCCGCCTTCTCCCGGTAGATCACCGTCCAGGAAGAATCCTCTCGACTCGCTAAACATTCTGTCCCTTCATCCTGGAATGATTGGAACTCCGCTTGTGAGCGTGCTTGGATTAACGCTTGTTGCTCCTCGGTCGAAAGAGCGGCTCTTGGCATCTTATGTTCGAAGGCTGCCATTTCCTGAGCAAGTAATCTTGAAAAGTCTCTAGGAGAGATCTTCCCGCCTTTTTCCACAAAGAAAACATGAGGAGACAGACATCCCTGCTGATCAAACCAAGAAGCATCTCTTGCGGCTAACCGTGCCGTTATGGAGGCTAAGGAGACCTCTAAACATTCACGAGCAATCACCCCAAAGCTGACTTTGTGCCCGTGAGGGATAAAACGGACATGTGATGGGATCCTACGAGCAATCTCTCTGGTCGACCTTTCACTTCCATAGGCAATCACGAGCTCAGAATGGCCGAAAGCCGTTTCTTCAAGCTCCTGGTGACCGCCTTTCCACCATACGATGGCGATCGCGCGAGCCAGCTTTGGGTTGATCTCTTCTATCGTCTTAACAAATAGAACAGGAAAAAGCGGTTCAGACGATGACACTTTTCCCAATGTGGCCGATTTCACAAGAAGACCAGAAGCTAGACTCCAAAGTGGTAATCCCGGTACATTTCCCGAGAAGATATGCGTGGCAAGCTCAGGCCCATAGGCCCGGACAAGACCCCCTGCCATTCTTGGACGGAACTCATCGAGAACAAGCGGATTCGTAAAGTCCTCATCCACGATTCGCTGCAATTTTTCCTTGCGGAAATTTCGCAAATATTGCGTGAGAAATAAACGAATCATCTCGCCATCATACCCTGTGATGATGGGCAAACACTCCTGAGCGATTTGTCTCCGCTCATAACTTGGATCGAGCCAGCGTTGTACCGCTTGATCTAATACATCGATCACGTCTTGAACACGGAGATGTCTTACATAGTCTTGATATTGTTTCTTAAGGATCCTTGTGATTTCCTCTAACTGAGCTGCGGTTAAATCAGGAACACGTAATTCGATCTTCCCTGTTTTTCCTTCAAAAGTTAAAGATCGATATTCGAGCTGGTCTCGAATTTCTTCTGGCACATGAAAGCAATCTAGTATCATGCCTTACTCTCACTTTTTGAGGCCACAAACTGTTCAACAGCTAACGAGCAGCCTTTTGCTTCAGCACCCGCCGCACGACCGAGCAATAGAAAACTCCCGTCTTCCATCGAAACCCCTACATCTTCGGTCATAATAGCAAGAACAGAGTTAAGATTAGCCAAGTCATAATGAATAATAATCCCTTTTTCTCCGCTGGCCTTTCGCTCCATGGTAGCCGGGTCTACCATGACGGTCCGCACCCAATGAGGAGCTTTCTTGTACGAGCTGACTGTTGGGTTTTGAAGAATATGATCACGGTAATGAGCGTCATAAAACTGGGAGCTTAATTCGCTCATGCCGTACATGTTAATGCAACCATAAGGTGGTACGCCAAAAAGGTCGCATAATTGCCCTCTTAATTCCTCTGGATCCATTTCTCTGGATCGCCCTTTCGCTCCCCCTGTGTCCATGATTCGACTTCCTTTTGGAAGTTGAAATCCCATTCCTTTAGCGCGGCATTCATCAAGATAGTGAATGAATGAAAAAGTAGCTCCAATCACGAGAATCGGATCGCCTTCTACTTCTGCTTTTCTCAAGAAGCTCGTCAATTTTTCCGTTTCCATCCCTTGTTCGGAGAACATGTACTCGCTGCCTTCTAATCCAAAAGACTCCAGTCCTAAATGAAGATAGTGAGCAAGTGATGAGTTAGGAAGTTCTTGCTCGGTTGGGAATAGGATCGCCATTCTGATCTTATCTACATCGGGTAGAATATAATTTTTGAACTGTTTCTTCATGGATAAGTCCCAAATCTCAAGATCCTGATGATAATTTTTTCCTTTTTTCTCCGGGTTGGTCGTACCACTCGTCATAAAGACAGCTTGAGCCTCTTCAGGAGGACAGCAGGATAGAGCGGCTTCTTTAAAAGCTCCGATCGGTACTGCTGGGATCTGCCAATAATAAGTCACAGTCGAAGGGGAGACTCTTCGTTTCCTGCAATACTTTCGAAAGGGGGCATTGTTTTCGTATTGATAGGCAAACAAGGTAAGAGCCCATTGGTTGAATTCTTCTTCCGTCGCTGAGTCGCTAAGAATAAATTCACGGGCTTGGTGCTTCAACGTTTCATACTTCATTTTCTTCCCTCCTTACATAAGAGAAGCCGCTTCTCCCGAACGGACAAGCGGCGTAGAGAATAGACAGCCGGCGTCTTAACCTAAAAATCGATGATAAAGGCTCTTCGCCTCGGTAATGTCTTTGGTTCCATGGACCAGAACACGCCCATCCTGAAAAATAGCCAAACGATGTTCTCCAATCGTTAAGGACACGAGATAAGGATTCTTTTCTACTTTTCCGTGTCCTGCAAGAGAGGCTGCTAATTCATCCAAGTTTCGATTCATCCGAGTTACAGGACGGATCTGAACCGTTTCTCGCCCACACAAGACGGCTGTCTTCGTATGATTGGATGCGTCCAGATAAGGATAAGCAGGCGCTTCCCCACAAGACGGACAGCCTGGCTTCTTCACTCGATCAACTCGAATGGAAGCATGCTGATTCTTCCATAAGTCAAACGAAAGCAGCGTCCCTCGCAAAGCATCCAAATCTCCCACTAGGATCTTTAAGGCCTCTGCCACTTGATAAGCCACCACCATCTGCACGGCAGGGCTAATGATACCGACGGTATCACAAGTCGCTCCACCTAATGGCACGGATTCTAGCAAGCAACTTAGACATGGGGTTACACCAGGAACAACGGTATACGTCAAGCCATAGCTT
Organism: Ammoniphilus sp. CFH 90114; assembly: GCF_004123195.1. NCBI lineage: Bacteria > Bacillati > Bacillota > Bacilli > Caryophanales > Paenibacillaceae > Ammoniphilus > Ammoniphilus sp. CFH 90114. The sequence continues at coordinate 53,896 of NZ_SDLI01000007.1, read as the reverse complement.
CCTACGCAAGCACCGTAAATCCATGGAATCCTGTATTTCTGAGAAGCATCATTCAACAGCAGACGCGTGTCGAAGTTGTCTGTCGCATCTAAAATGATGTCAACTCCACTCACGAGATCATGAATTTCTTCTGTCGTCACATCCGCCACTATGGCACGAATTTCAACTTCTGAATTAATGCTCTTGAGACGTTTTTCAGCAGCAATGGCCTTCGGGATGCGATCCCGTGCATCTGCTTCGGTATAAAGTTGCTGTCGCTGAAGATTACTCCACTCCACATAATCGCGGTCCACAATGGTTACTTTCCCCACTCCGGAGCGAACCAAGGCCTCCGCATTCCCGGTACCGAGAGCTCCCGCTCCAAGGACGAGAGCATGTTTTTGGGCCAGCTTCACTTGGCCCTCCTTGCCTATCGATGGAAATAATTCTTGTCTGGAGTAACGATCACTCACACCGTGCTCATCCCTTCTTGCGGGCTGCTTGCTGTGGCATAGCGCTTCTTCGGAATGCGTCCCGCTTCATAGCCCATGCGTCCCGCTTCGATTGCGAGCTTCATGGCACGCGCCATCTTGACTGGATCCTTTGCCCCAGAAACAGCTGTATTCAATAGAACACCATCTGCCCCCATCTCCATGGCAATCGCTGCATCGGAAGGGGAACCGATTCCTGCATCCACAATAACAGGTACAGTCGATTGTTCTATGATAAAGCTTAGATTCAGCGGGTTAATAATTCCCTGACCCGAGCCGATCGGGGAAGCTCCCGGCATAATCGCGTGAACACCCAAATCTTGCAATCTCTTAGCCAACAACACGTCGTCTGAGGTATAAGGTAGAACGGTAAAACCTTCATTTAATAGAATCTCGGAAGCCTTTAAAGTTTCTACTGGATCTGGCAATAGAGTCTTAGGGCAGCCAATGACTTCTACCTTAATCATGTCACATAAACCAGAAGCCTTCGCTAATCTCGCAATTCTTACCGCTTCTTCAGCTGTTGACGCTCCTGCTGTATTCGGAAGCAAGGTGAAATTCTTCACATCTAACATTTCTAAAAAGTTAGGCTGGCTTGGTTCAAAGATATTCATGCGTCTCACGGCAAACGTAAGGATTTGCGTTTCTGATACATCTACTGCTTCTTTTTGGATTTCAAAATTAGGGAACTTCCCTGTTCCTAACAATAATCTCGAACGAAACTCATATGATCCTATTTTTAACATGTCATCCGCCTCCTACAAAATGTACGATTTCTACTCGATCACCATCACTCAACTGCGTGCGGGCGTGTTCCTCTTTTTGCAAAATGTTCGTGTTGAGTTCGATAATTAACACCTTATTTTCCAAACCAAAATGCTGGATCAAATCTGTTACATAAGAAACCGCATCTGGAACTTGAATTTCTTCTCCATTAATATGAAGCTTCAAAGGCCATTCCTCCCTTCTATTAAACCGTTAATCCTCTGGCTGCTTGGAAGGGCTTGATTCCCCCCACATCTTTTCCTTCCATTAAATCGGCAATAACAACCCCTGTCACCGGGCTCAGTAAGATTCCATTGCGATAGTGACCTGCCGCCAGATAAACTCCCTTCCACTCGGGATGCTCTCCAAGAATGGGAAGTCCATCCCGGGTCTGCGGACGGGTGCCCGCCCAGGCCTTCTCGAACTCTGCTTCAGCAATTGCCGGAAGTAGGCGCTTCGCTCGTTCCATGAGGGTGGATATACCTTCAATGGAAACCTTGCGATCGTACGTGTGCTCCTTCATGGTTGCCCCAATTACGAGCCTTCCGCCTCTCTTTGGAACCAAGTAACATCCGTGAGAGAATACCGTAGTTCGTAGTAACGGACGTGTGGTCAGAACGGATAAGCATTCTCCTTTTACGGGATAGACAGTAGCAGGTTCGTTTCCTTGACCTAGCCATGATCCGCTCCAAGCTCCTGTCGCGACGACCACTTGCTCGCTGCGAATGGTCTCACCATGGGTGACAACACCCTTCACTTCTCCTCTCTCAACAAGAAGGGACTTTACTTCGGTATACTCCCGCAGCTCGGCTCCCAATACAGCAGCAGACTTTAGAAAGGCAAGGGAGAGCTCCGGAGCTAAGACCTGTCCGTCATTGGGAATATACATAGCACCTAGGATCACTTCGGATAACCCGGGTTCGCGAGCTCTAACCTGCTCCCCTGTCAGCCACTCGGCCTCTTGGCCTGCTTGAAGCTGACAAGTCATCACTTCTTTTAGTTCATGTACTTGTTCCTGTGACGTGGCAATCTTCAGCATCCCACGATTAATTAAGCTAATATCGATACCAGATAGTTCTCTTAACTCTTCTGCCAAGTGTGGAAACATCGCCCTACTCTGAACGGCTAACTTGAACAATGGGCCGGTTTCTTTCTCCAACTCCCCTTGTGCTGCCAACATTCCTGCCGCCGCTCCAGAAGCTTGCTCAGCCAGTCTTCCTTTCTCCAGGACAATAACCTTCTTCCCACGCTTCGCTAATTGAAAGGCAATGGATCCCCCTATGACTCCACCGCCAATAATGGCTACATCATAAACCAATCCCATTTTTGCTTCCCCCTTGAAGTAATGCTTCGCTGTAGTGCATGGCAACATCCAGCGGGTCCTTAGCCTCCACGATTCCAGACATAACCGCAATGCCAGCCGCCCCTGTTTCCATGACGTCTTTTACTTGATCAGGACCAATTCCTCCAATAGCAATAACAGGAATTTGGACAGAATCTACCACTCTAGCTAAAGCTTCCAACCCTCTGGCCTCAAGCCCTGGCTTAGAACCTGTAGCAAAGATATGTCCAAACAAGAGATAATCCGCTCCCTGTTCCTCCATCGCCACGGCTTCGGCTGCGGAATGAACCGATCGACCAATCCTTAAAGTAGGGAAGAATGGTTTCACCTGCACAGGATCTAAGCTGTGATAGGCTAATTGCACTCCCCTTATCCTAGTAGACCAAGCCACATCCACTCGATCATTCAAGTAGATTTTATCGGTTGGTACTCCCCTTTCTACTAGACACTCGATCCATTCATGGAGTTCCCGAGCTGTCTTCGCCTTCTCCCTCAAGTGCAGGGCCGATACAACAGGATGAACAAGAGCAGCGATATCAGCAAACTGATCTAGCGGTTGTTTACCATTACTGATTACATGCAACTCAGGTATTGGCATCTTTAGCTCCCTCTTTCGTACAAAAACAAAAAACCACTCTCCTGTGAAAGAAAAGCGGTTAGCTATGAGCGTATGTATACGATACGGCTATCCACTTCCCTACGCTGGTATTAACCAGATCAGGTACAAAGGGTCTGGAAGTTCTCTCTTCCATCTCAGCTAGTAACAAGCTCCCCTAGGGATTAGGCAAACTATTTAGTTCTCTTTTATGATAACACGGAGGTGGTTATTGTCAAGATTGGCACTCTCCCTAAAGAGCTGGAGCATATTTCCATCCCTTAAGAAACATACTACATGTTAAAAAGGAGGGATTCCAGTGGTTCAGTGGAGCAACAACGATTTAGCTGTAATAGAGGAAGCGTTAAAGGAAGCCATGGCGAATCAAGCCGATTACCAAGCCGTGCTCGCCTATCAGGAAGTCCTACAAAAGCTGCAAGGAAATCCAGGTACCGGGGACGCCTTAACTGCCAATGTCGGTGAGCCCGTTCAGGATGGGTTCCGCTATGATTATGATGATTCGTCTAATGTATAGGTAGGGTGAGGGGTCAGTGTCGGGTAGGCGAGAAGTTCCTGCGGATTTTTTTATTATGGTCAGTTTTCAGCTCTTTTTTGATGAATTTATTGTAAAAGTGACTTGAAGACCCAAAGAATCGTCCCTCCCCACCCTCGCCAGCACATTTTTTTTACCGTTTTCTTTTAGATTGGCCCTGAACTAGACGTCTTGGAAACTTCAGAACGGCTGGTTAGGGCCCCATATGTTCAGCAAACTCACGAATTTTTGGAAATACTCACGGATTTATCGGTTTTTGTCACGATACAGAAGTCATTTGTCACAAAGCTGTAGCCATTACAAATAATAGTCTTGTGATACTCACGAAAACGACTATTATATTCACGCGCCTAAAATCATTCCAAATAAATCCAAGTGTAATCTCGCTATTTCGAAAACCAATTTACCAAACTTACGAAAGTACTCTCCAATGTCACGAACGTTAGTTACGGAGTCACGAACCGCTAATAATTACAAATAAGTGACCCTATGTACTTCATTTCTCCCGATCATATTTCCTTCCAAGGAGAGGTTTTTTTAGTTTAAATAAACTTAATTTCACTCATCTCCTCATTTTTCTTAAAATCCAAAATATCACAGCGTGCAAAAGGATAGCTAGCAAGAGGATCTTATAGTCGACTAGATAAATTAGCACTCCTAGTTGTAAAGCTAGAAAAAGAGGAATGAGGACACGAAACCTAGTCTTATTAATTTTATGATAGTAGTCCTTCATCCCTCGCCATGCCCCGAACGCCCCACCAATAGAAGCAAAGACTAGCAATCGGCTCTCCGGCGTACGCCATTCTTTCTTGCGAGCTCGGCCCTTATCCTGAGCATAGAGAAAGTAAGTTAGTAGGTTTATGAGTAGAACATAGAGAAGAAGCCACTTCATCGTTATAAAAACTCCTTAGATAAATTGAAAAAGAAAAAAGCCAAGCCAAATACTCGCTTAGCTGTAGTGATAGCCGTTACCCGCCAATATGGGACATTTCTACTTTGGTTCGTTTTTTTAAACCTTTGGTGTTTTTCAGTCTTTCCTCTGAGTAGCGATCCGTTCTAGCAGACCAAACATCTTCGATAAACTGGCGTATCTCTTCGTCCGTTGCCCCTGAACGAATGACCTTGCGTAAGTCATGCCCCTCGGAAGCAAATAAACAAGTGTAGATACTACCTTCCGCCGAGAGTCGAGCTCTGGTACAGGTAGAGCAAAACGCTTGCGTAACAGATGAGATCAATCCAATTTCCTTATCCGTCCCTACGTAGCGATAGCGCGAAGCCGTCTCCCCATAGTAATTCGGGTCGACAGGTTCAAGTGGCAGCTCCTGATGGATTCGGCGAACGATCTCACGATTAGGAACCACTTGATCAAGCTTCCAGCCATTGGTATTGCCCACATCCATGAATTCGATGAAACGAAGGATATGACCTTTGTCATAAAAATATTGAGCCATCGGAAGAATATCCTCGTCATTGACTCCCTTTTGCACGACCATGTTAATCTTGATTTTCATGCCTTCTTCAGCTGCCGCCTCAATACCTTCCAATACATCGGCTACTTTAAAACCTCTTCCATTCATCTTGCCAAAACGTTCTTCATCCAAACTGTCCAAACTAATGGTCACGCGGTTCAAGCCTGCCTTTTTGAGGCTTTTAGCATGCCGCTTCAACAAGGAGCCATTCGTCGTCATCGCGATATCTCGAACCCCTTCTACTTGGGTAAGCATGTCGATGAGTAAAGGCAGATCGGTGCGCATGAGCGGCTCTCCACCCGTAATTCGGATCTTCTCTACACCTAAGGACGTAAAGATCCTCGTCAACCGAGTTAATTCTTCGAAGCTGAGAAGCTTTTCTTTTGGTAAGAATTTAAAATCTGGTCCAAAAATTTCAGCTGGCATGCAGTATTGACAGCGAAAGTTACAGCGATCGGTTACGGAAATGCGCAAGTCGCGGAGTGGACGCTGATGAGAATCGATCGCATGTAAGTTAGGTTTGGACATCTGTTCACCCACTCTCTTTTAGTCGTTGTAATTTTGGTACATCACCTTTCCGGTGTCGCGGCAAGAATATCCGCCAAGGGCTTCCACTTCTTCTTTGAACGAAGAAGAGCTGATTAGCTCTAGCATTTTCTTGCCTTCTTCACTCTCGTAATAGCTTCGGCTAATCAAGAGATCATAGCGTTCTTCTGCAACGGGGACAAAATCAAGTCCCATGGCCTGCGCAGCAGAGTAGATTCCAAGTCCTGCATCTGCCGTGCCCCCAGCCACCGCTGCGGCTACGCTTAAGTGAGAGATTGCCTCTCGGTCATATCCGTAAATTTGATCCCTTTGGACCTGATCCTGTTTAAGAAGATAGTCAAACAGTAATCTCGTACCTGCGCCTCTTTGACGATTAATATACGTAACGCCCGACTGGGTTAGCTGGCCTACCTTCTCGATTCCTAGTGGATTTCCCTTCGGAACGATCCAGCCCTGCTCCCGATAGACAAGGTTAACCAAGACAGCCTCTTTATCCCTTAGATATTTCTCGATAAACGGAACGTTGTAAGTTCCGGTGCTCTCATCGAATAGGTGTACGCCGGCCATATGAGCCTCACCCTTCTGGATCGCCATGATACCTCCCATACTTCCCACATGAGAAGAAACCAAAAATTGGTTAGGGTAAGTTTTACGCAGCAAGGAATGCAATACATCTACCGATAGGTCATGACTTCCTGTGACAACCACCGTTTGATTAATCTGCTCAACAGGTCGATAGAGTTCAATCTCTGCTTCATCCCCTTGCTCAAACCCAAGGTTTCCTGGAGGAATTCTCAAGAGGCCATCCGCTCTAACCATAGACATCGTCACACCCGCCGCTCGGGTTAAAGGATTAGCCACATACTGCCCATCAATACAGCCAATCGTCATGCGGACAAAATCTTCCGCTCCCATAACCGACACCACGCGGCGACCCATCTTCGCCTTTAGCTTTGGTCGGCTCACTTCTTGCAGCCCGTAATAATGGTGGACTAAAGGACGTGCGAACCACTCTAGATTCAAATAGGCAGAAACAGGATACCCTGGCAAACCGATAATCGGTGTTCCTTGTATCATTCCGATCACAACGGGTTTACCTGGTCTTGTCGCTACCCCGTGTGTCAATACTTCACCTAGTTCAGCGACTACATGATACGTATAATCTTCGGTCCCAGCAGACGAGCCTGCATTCAGCAAGACCATATCGGACTCCTTCACCGCCTCTAGCACCGCTGCTTTGATCTGCTCATAATCGTCCTTTACAATCCCACGGTATACGGGTTCAGCTCCCCACTCTTCAAGATAGGCCGAAAATACCGTCCCGTTAAATTCTATGATTTCCCCCAGCTTCACCTCTTCAGAAGGAGGGATCAATTCCGTTCCTGTGGGAATGATAGCTACCCTCGGCTTGGCCAAAACGGGAACAACAACATTTCCTCCAGCGAGCAATGCCCCCAGATCTACCGCACGAAGCTTGTGATAAGCAGGAACAATCATCTCGCCGATCACCACATCCTCACCAATAGGGCGAATATGCTGCCAAGGCGCAGCGGCATCTAAGATTTCGAGGGTATCCTCATCAATTTGATGGACGTTTTCTATCATAATAACCGCATCAAATCCGGGTGGAATGGGATCTCCCGTATCAACGATTACATAGTCCTCATGACGTACAAGGCGAACAGGATTCAGCTCGTTAGCTGTGTAGGTTTTTTCTGCTTTTACCGCTATCCCGTCCATGGCAGAAGCGTGATAATTGGGCATTGAAACTTTTGCAAAGATTCCTTGTGCCGTTACCCGCCCTAAAGCTTTTTGCGTTGGAATCCATTCTATCTTTTTTTCAAACATCGCTCTATGAAGAATATCACGCTGCGCTTCGTCAAGCGGCGTATCTTCTAAGTATATTTTACGCATGGTGCTCTCCCCCTCTTAGTTGAACAGCTTCACTCTAACGTACTGTCCTTCTAATACCCCTTCTTTATTGGCTGTGATTTCCACAATTCCGTGACTGTCCGCCATGGTAGAGATCAAACCAGACTTTCCGAATACCGGAACCGCCCATAAACCATCCAGACGCTCTTCTAATCGGACTCGGACGTAATCGGTTCGCCCCACAGCTGATGGAATATTGCGTGAAATCCGAGCCTCTAATCTCGTATCGGGGGTTACCCGCTTATACCCCTCTATCTGTTCTAAAATGGGAAGGCCAAATAGGTCAAAGATAATCATGGCTGAGGCCGGGTGACCAGGCAATCCCATGATCGGTTTTTCTTTAGCCTTAGCTAGAATCGTCGGCTTGCCAGGCTTAATGGATACGCCATGAACTAATACCCCTGGCTCCCCTAAAGCTTCAAGCACTTGCACGGTAAAGTCGCGAGTCCCAACGGAACTTCCTCCAGAAAGAAGCATAAAGTCCACTTTTTCAAAAAGTTCTTGGGCACGCTGTAAAAATTCCTCATAATCATCCGCAACGATGCCTGCATAAATCACATCCGCTCCGTATTCTGCAGCAGCCGCACCTATAGTCACTCCATTAATATCGCGAACCTCTCCTGGAGCTAGCTCTTTCTTTTCTGGGGGAACAATTTCATCTCCCGTAGACAAAATGCCAACCACCGGCTTTGGGTAGACCAGGATTTCCGTTTGGCCAATGGAGGATAGTACCCCTAAATCCTGTGGCCTTAAACGACGTCCTGCTTCCATCACGAGAGCGCCCACTCGTACATCATCACCAGCTTGAACAATATTTTCGCCTGGTGCAACTTGCTTATACACATTCAATAATTCACCTAATTCTTCTACATGCTCTATCATCACAATACTATCTGCCCCAGGTGGCAACATGCCTCCTGTAGGGATGTACTGAGCTTGACCCTCTTCAAGTTGCCGGTCCGCCGCCTTCCCCATATCAATGCGCCCGGTGATATCAAGAAAAGCAGGAAGGGACTCTGTTGCCCCATACGTATCTCTAGCCTTAACGGCAAACCCATCTACCGTAGAACGGGCAAAAGGAGGAACATTCTCCGTAGAACGTATATCTTCCGCCAGGACTCTGCCTAAAGCATCTTGTAGAGAGACCCGCACCGGTGACTTAAAAGGTTGGTAGTGATCACGAATTATTGAGAGAGTCTCATGAACCGTTTTTACGTTAAAAAATTTCATGTGGGCCTCCACCATTGTCGAGTTTCCTATTATTTTACCATAGCCACATCAAGCAGAGATGAAATACTTTAAGGAAAAACAGATTTTGTCACTCCGATTGTCAGAATATCCATTATAATAAGGACAAAGGGAGGGAAAGGATATGATCATCAAGGTATTTGCCAATTTCCGAGAAATCTGTGGAGATAAGACGGTTGAAGTTGAGAGCCATGAAGGGGATACAGTCATTCAAATTCTAGAGGCTCTTATTAAAAAGTACCCAGCTTACGAAGATGAGGTGTTCACCCCTGAGAGAACGCTTAAGCCTTTCGTTCATGTATTCATAAATGGAAGAAATATCATTCATGAAAATGGACTTCAGACCGTAGTTAAACCAGATGACCAATTTGCCTTATTCCCACCGGTTGCAGGTGGGTAACTTATGAACCAAATCACATTAGAATTCCGCGGAATACCCCTTAAACACTTAATGGCTTACTTGACGGAAATCGGCGGAGAAAAAGTCACCTCACATCTTCCTTATCGATATATGGGTCCTTATTGGACTGCGGAGATATTGAAAGAACAAGAGGTTCAAATTACTTCTACCTTTCGCGTGGGTAGCGTCCATATTTGTTTTAAAGCTTCGTCAACCGAACAGCTTGATCAAGTTATTGCCGCATTCCGAAAGAAAACAATGAGAGCAGGAGGATAAAAGGTGGGACCATCAGGCCCCACCTTTCCCCTTAGGTTTTATAGAATTTCTAGTTCCTTCAGCTTTCCTTCTGGAACTACTCCATCTGTCCACCCACGCACTTGGTAGTACTCTTCTAGCATGATATCCATCCGGCTAACGTAACCCGCACTGTTTCCAGTTGCCGCCTCTTCTGTAAAGCGCTTCGGCAAGAAGTCATCTTCACGCTTGTTGAATCCTGCAAGATTATTATAATGACGCTCTAAGTTATAGATACGTTCCCCAGCCTTCATCACATCATCTGCGTTGAATGGGATCCCTGTCATAGCAGAATACTGCTCCGCATAGTTATCTGCATTCTCAGAGAAGGAGGAGAACTTACAGATGTTCATGGAATCCGAGAAAGCTAGAAGGTCTTGGAAAATCTTTAAGAGCTCGCCTTTTCCTTCTGGCTTCAAGCGGTCTGTTGGTTCAGGAATACCTGCGATCTCACTCGCTACGGTGTAGCCGCGTAAGTGACAAGCTCCACGGTTACTCGTGGCATAACCTAAACCGATTCCTTGTACGCCTCGTGGGTCATAAGCAGGGATGGACTGACCCTTAACGGTCATCGCTAATCCAGGCTCGCCAAACTGAATGGCAGCACGTGTAGGACCATCTGCTAAGATATTTCCGAATCCTCTACGGAATGCCACATCTTCAGCTAATTGAATCATGCGATCTGCATCGCCCCAATCCAGCTTCTCCTCAATAAGTCCTTTTTCCGCAGCTTCCATCGCAGCGGATAGAGCGTTACCGAGTTCAATCGTATCCATACCGTATTCATTACATTGATCAATCATAAAGGCAATCGGTTCTGCATTACTGAGCCCGCAGTTTGCTCCTAGAGCCCAAGCCGACTCATACTCGAAGCTTTCTACTCTAGTCTTATACTTGCCTTCCTTAACCTCAACTTCCTTCTTACAGGCTACAGGACAGGCATGACAGGTATTATCCGCAACGAGCAAAGTGGCATTGACGGTTTCTCCGCTATGTCCTTCCGCTCCTTCAAAATGGGTAAATTGAGAGTTCTTCGTTGGTAATGCACCTACCTCATTAATAATGCTAGTAAGTACATTCGTCCCGTAGACGGATAGACCGCCTTTCTTCGGAGCCGTGAGTCCACCTTCTAAGATCGCCTTCACAGCTTTCTGGTTGGCTTTCTTGTACTCTTCTTCTTGCGCAGGCTCAGGCATATTGCCTTTTTGTGCTGCTTTAATTACGATGGCCTTCAAGTTCTTATATCCTGCTACAGCACCTGTACCCCCACGTCCTGCCGCACGGTCATGCTCATTAATAAATCCAGCATAAAGAACTTGATTCTCACCTGCTTGACCAATACAAACTACGCTTAGATCTTCTTTTCCATAGCGATCTTGCATCGCCTTCACCGTTGCTCGTGTACCTTGGCCCCAAAGCTCACTAGCATCACGAAGCTCGGCTTCTCCATTTTCAATGTAAAGATAAACCGGCTTATCGCTCTTCCCTTTTACAATCACATTATCTATACCAGCCCACTTCAAACGAGCAGCTGACCATCCACCCATATGAGAGTCTGTAACCGTACCGGTTAACGGGGACTTCGTTACCATACATAAACGTCCACTCATTGAAGACCTAGATCCCGTCACAGGCCCTGTCATCATACAGAGGATATTATCTTCAGACAACGGCTCAACTTCAGGCCCGTTATCAAGAACATACTTGACTCCAAGTCCTCTTCCCCCAATGAACTTCTTCACTATCGCTTCATCTAATTGGCGATATTCCACTTCTCCACTAGTTAAATTGACGTAAATTTCCTTGTTCTTAAATCCACCAAACATTCAGCTCACCCTCCCCAATTGATTCGATGTGTAAGCGATTACTATTACTACAACTTTATAAATTCGACGTAACTTGTCTAAATCCTTCTAAAGATTAGGACAGTATAGAAAATTAACCAAAGCTTTTGTTTGCAATTTCTCTCTATATCCATTACGGTAAAGAAAAAGGACGAGAGGCGTGAACTTTTTTCATGGATGCTTATCAAAATCGTTACTCAAGACAAATCTTGTTTCAACCCATTGGTCGTTCCGGACAGGAAAAACTCAAAGAAGCTCGTGTGGCCGTTGTAGGGATGGGAGCCTTGGGGACGGTCTTGTCTAACCATATGGTGCGTGCCGGAGTAGGTTTTGTGCGAATCATCGACAGAGACTTCGTGGAGGACACGAATCTCCAACGCCAAATGCTCTATGACGAAACGGATGCATCAGAACACCTCCCGAAGGCTATCGCTGCGGCAGAAAAACTATCGAAGATAAATTCTCTTGTTCAGGTGGAGCCAGTCATTGCGGATTTGAATGCCACGAACGGCGAGTCCTTCCTTACCGATGTTGACTTGATATTGGATGGGACGGACAACTTTACAGTAAGGTACCTTATCAATGATATTGCCGTGAAGCACCGCATTCCTTGGATTTATGGAGGAGCTGTAAGCTCGAAGGGAATGTTCGCTGCCATTCGTCCGCATGTTACCCCATGCTACCGCTGTCTGTTTCCTAAGCCTCCAACAGGTAGAGGCGAAACTTGTGACACGGCCGGGGTCATTGGCCCGATTATCCATATCATTGCTTCCTATCAGGCGGTGGAAGCGTTGAAGATCTTAACCGGTGCCGAGGACCGTTATAATCCTAATCTTGAACAGTTCGAAGTGTGGAACAATCAGCATATGCAGATGGATATTAGTAGAGGTAGAAATGAAAACTGCCCCGCTTGCGGTCAAGGAGAATTTGAGTTTCTGAATCCCATGACGGAAAGGGAAGAAGATTTTAGCTCGTTATGCGGAAGAGACACCGTGCAGGTCGTTCCTAGAGAGAAGAGATCTATCGATTTATCTGAGCTGGCGGAACGATTGCAGCCCATCGGGACCGTTGAAAAGAATGCCTTCCTTCTTCGCTTCCATATTGATGGTCGTACTCTCGTATTTTTCGGTGATGGAAGAGTGCTCATTCAGGGGACAGACGATATAGCAGCAGCAAAGACATTGTATGCGAAGTATGTGGGGAACTAAATTCTAAGGACCTGGGCAGGGGGTGGGGATTACGGAAGATTTTCCGCTTATTTTTCCTTTTAGCTTTAAAAGGGCGAAAACAAGCGGATTTTTTTCCGTTATTGAGCTGATCTAGCCCATTTTCCTACCATTTTTGAGGAATAAGCGGAATTCGTTCCGCTATTCCGGGTCAAAAACCTCTTCTGATTAAAATAGGCGGAAATGCTCCGGTTAATTTTCCATCCCGCCACTCTCTCGACTACTGACTCAACCTAGAAATAAACCTTTCCAACCGATCCAATCCCTCTTTTAACACTTCCAACGAATACGCATAGGACAGCCTCACGTACCCTTCTCCGTACTCTGAAAAAGCCGATCCTGGCACGACGGCAACTCTGTCTTTTTCTAGCAACTGTGTTGCAAACTCAAATGAATCCAAACCAAACTTCTTCACCGAGGGAAAAATGTAAAAGGCTCCTTCCGGCTTGACGACGTCAAGGCCCATCGCGACTAATCGATCATGGACATACTCACGGCGCTCCTTGTAAGCCTCCTTCATTTCGTCAGCATCATGGATTCCGTTCGTTAGAGCCTCAAGTGCTGCATACTGACTAATCGTAGAGGCACAAGTCACATTGTACTGATGGACCTTTATCATTTGTTCGGTTATGTATGCTGGTGCAAATGTAAATCCAATCCGCCAACCCGTCATCGAATGCGACTTGGACAAACCGTTAATCACAATCGTTTTATCCCTTAGCTCTGGAATGGCTGCGATCGAGCGATGTTGATCCGTGTAGACCAATTCGCTATAGATCTCGTCAGATAAGACAAAGATCTCTTTATCCCGAAGCAGGTTAGCAATATCTTGAATCGTTTCTTCATCAAGCATGACCCCGGTCGGATTAGACGGATAGGGCAGGATCACACAACGGGTCTTATCCGTTATACATCTTTCAATCATCTCTGCGCTGACTTTAAAATCGCTTTCTCGTGTATCCACGTAGACAGGCACAGCACCACACAGCTTAATGATCGGCTCATACCCAGGGTAAACGGGTCCCGGTAGAATGACCTCTGAGCCTTCTTCAAGGATGGTTCGAAAAGCGATATCAATGGCTTCACTAGCTCCATTGGTCGTGATCACTTCAGTTTCTGGATCGTAAGTTAGACCATATTGATGCTGTAAAAAGTGACTCGCAGCCCTTCTTAGCTCAATAAGTCCAGCGTTATGGGTATACGTCGTTTTATTTCCATCAATCGCCTGTTTTCCTGCCTCCTTAATATGTTCAGGCGTGGAAAAATCCGGTTGCCCGATCGTGAGCGAGATCGCATCTGGAAACTGAGCAACGCGATTGGAGAATTTTCGAATGCCAGAAATTTGAATATCCTGTACCCTTTTATTCAGTAGGTGTTTCATGTTAATTCATCCTTTTCTACCAATGGATTAAATGACAAGCGTAGAGTATGAATCTACTGATTCGTTCGTATTTACCGTTTCTAAAACAGGGTATATGTGAATACCAGTCGCTGGATCTATCTGTAAATTACCCTCAAGTATAAAGCCTATTCTCGTTGCTTCATCTCCAACTTGAGCTAGAATCCGAATTCCCTCTTGTTGCATCAACAGTTGAATATGTTCCGAAATCGGGGCTTTCTTTGCCTCTAATACCACCAACTGGCATTGCTTATTGGCCCGAGCGCCTTCCAAGCTTATTCCCGTACTCCATGGTGACTGTGCCTGAAAGGGTTGGGACAGAAGATACGCGAGATCTTCTACCACCGCACTGGCCGTTGGCAGTTCACCTGCTCCTTTACCCGTAAATAATAAATCCCCTACAATATTACCCGTAATCTGCACTGCATTGAAAGCATCTTGAATCTGGGCCAAAGAATGGCCCAAAGGCAATAAAGTCGGCCTAACGGATAAAGTTACGGCATCCTGATCTTTTTGGGCTTGGGCAATTAACTTAAAGCGATACCCCAATTGCTTAGCGATCTGCATCTCCTCTACCGTAATCCGGCTAATCCCTTCCCGAACGGCAGCCTCAATAGGCGGAGCTTCTCCAAAAATAAGTTGTGAGAGGATAGAAACCTTGTAAAGAGCATCATAGCCTTCCACATCAGAGGTTGGGTCTGCCTCCGCAAACCCTAGTTCCTGTGCCTCTCTTAATACATCTTCATAACTCCTCCCATGCTGCTCCATCTAAGTCAAGATATAATTCGTGGTACCATTAAGAATCCCCTGTAGCTGGGTTACATCGTTCGTGCGCAAAAAATGCCGCAGCGTACTGATAATCGGAATCCCTCCAGCCACACTTGCCTCGTAAAAGAAATGAACTTGGTGCTCATTTGCTAATTGGATAAGCTCGGCTCCCTTTTTCGCTAAGAGCTCCTTATTAGCCGTAACGACATGACAGCCCTTCTCAAATGATTGTTTAATGTAAGAGAATGCAGGATCAAGCCCGCCCATCACTTCAACAACCACATCCACATCTGAACTCAGGACATCTTCAAACTCTGACGTCAATAGATTAGGATCCACCTGAACTTGTCTTTCCTTCGCTTTATTTTTTACTAGAATCTTCACAATTTCAACCTTTTTCCCCAATCGTTCAGATAATCTTTTCTCCTGATTCCGAATGGTCTTTACCACTCCTGTTCCAACCGTACCTAGTCCAAGCAAGCCAACTCGAATCACACTCATCCTGTTAGATCCCTCCTCGAAAAAAATAGACCTCTTCCTGAGTCAGAAGAGGTCGTTTTCTATCCTCCTCTTATCTATCAGGCATAACTTTCATCCTGTTGGAGTTAGCACCATTCCAGCTGTTCTAGCTGACGGTTGCCGGGTTTCATCGGGCCAGTCCCTCCACCTCTCTTGATAAGAGCAAATTTTTGTCTAGTCTGCATTGAAGTATTTCGCTTGCGGATGAGCAAATACCATAGCTGAAACCGAGGCCTCCGGCTCCATCATGAAGCCTTCGGTTAGTTCTATGCCGATTTGAGCCGGCGAAATTAATTTAAATAATTTTTCCTGATCTTCTAGATTTGGACAAGCGGGATAACCGAAGGATACCCGAATACCTTGATATCGTGCACCGAAGCGCTCCATCATCGTCATGTCGGCCGGATCCGGGAAGCCCCAGCTATCCCTCATGACATGGTGCAATCGCTCCGCAAACGCCTCAGCAAGTTCCAATGCCAACGCCTGAACCGCATGAGAACGGACATATTCTCCTTTATCTTTCCACCCACCAGCTAGATCTCGGATACCCTGACCAGCTGTTACCACGAAGAAACCTACACTATCCATCACACCGCTCTCAATGGGGCGGAGGAAGTCCGCTAAGCAGAGATATGGCGCTTCCTTCTGGCGTGGGAAAGTAAATCTCTCGAGCACTTTAGAATGATCCTTGGGATCATAGATGATGACATCATTGCCAGAAGCTTGGGCCGGGAAAAATTGATAGACCCCGTTCGCTTGGATTAAACCTTCTCCCTTTGCTTCCTTAAGCAATTGATCCATGACTTCCTTTAACTCGAGCGTCTTCACATCGCCTTCTTCGATCAGTCTTTCCACGTTGCCGCGCAGTCCCATGTGCTTACCTAAGAGCATTCTCCAGTTCAAGTAAGGCTGAAGGTAAGATAGCGGATAATTACGCAATACATGCGGTTCAAAGTCCGGCGCCTGGAAAATAGGGGCATTGCGATCGATATCCGAGCTCTTAGGTTGGTGATCCTCTTCCACTACAGTGACCGCCGCTTCCTGTTGCTGAAGCTTGGCTAGTTTATTCTCTTTTAGCTCAGCGATTAATCGCTCTCTTAAATGTTCATCCATCAATTGGTTAGCCAAATCCAGACCGTTCATGGCATCCTTCGCATAGAGAACAAGTCCCTCATATTCGGGAGCGATTCTATTTTCCGTAAATTTACGAGTTAAGGCCGCTCCTCCAACTAGAATAGGAACATCGATCCCAGCCGTTTTTAAGTCTTGTGCCGTCGTTACCATCTGTTGTGCGGATTTCACTAACAAACCAGAGAGTCCGATAGCATCAGGCTTCTCTTCCCGATAGGCACGGATGAGTTCCTCAGGTGGAACCTTGATCCCTAGATTGACGATTTTGTAACCATTATTCGACAGAATGATCTCAACCAGATTCTTTCCAATATCATGCACGTCGCCTTTTACAGTCGCAAGAAGGATTTTCCCTTTTACAGAAGAAGAGGTTTTTTCCATATAAGGTTCTAGGTAGGCAACGGAAGTTTTCATGACCTCAGCACTTTGCAGTACTTCGGCTACAATCAGCTCATTATTGTTAAACAAGCGGCCGACTTCACTCATTCCCGCCATCAAGGGACCATTGATAATTTCAAGTGGAGGGTATTTCGCGAGAGCCTCATCAAGGTCCTTTTGAAGTCCCTCTTTTGTCCCTTCCACGATATATTGAGCAAGGCGCTCCTCTAAGCTTAAATTGCTGATAATCTCTTTCTTCACGGTTTTCTTTTCACGATAGAAGGCTGTAAACTGCGCTAGTGTCTCATCGTTGGTCCGGAATAGAAGATCTTCGGATAGCTTCCGCTCCTCTTCTGGAATAGAGGCGAAACGCTCTAGTTTCTCGGTGTTGACGATCGCGTAATCGAGGCCCGCTTTTGTACAGTGGTACAAGAAAACAGCATTAAGCACTTCACGCCCCGCTGCAGGTAAACCAAAGGAGACGTTGCTTACCCCAAGGATGGTCTGACATTGCGGCATGGCCTCTTTAATGAGTCTAATTCCTTCTACGGTTTCAAGCGCTGCACCGATATAGGACTCATCCCCCGTCCCTACCGGAAACACAAGCGGATCAAAGATGATGTCTAAAGGATTAAGTCCGTATTTATGGACAAGCAGATCATAGGAACGTTTAGCAACTTCTAATTTCTTCTCTCGAGTAACAGCCATACCCTTTTCATCAATCGTTCCCACCACAACAGCTGCTCCATAGGTCTTGATCAGAGGTGCTACTTGTTCAAAGCGCTCTTCTCCATCTTCCAGATTGATCGAGTTAATAATCGCTTTCCCTTGGGAAAACTTAAGACTAAGCTCGATGACTTCAGGATCCGTAGAATCGATCATGAGAGGTACCTTTACTTTATTGACCACGTACCCTAGGAATTGGCTCATATCCTCTGCCTCTTCACGATCAGGATCAGCTAAACAAACGTCAATAATATGGGCGCCCTTCTTCACTTGGGCTCGAGCGATTTCGGAGGCTTCCTCATACTTTCCTTCTTTAATCAGATCCCGGAACTTCTTAGATCCAATGACATTCGTCCGCTCCCCGACAAATAATGGGCGATTGTCTTCTTCTAAATAGACCGGTTCAATACCGGAAACCACATGACCATGTGGCTTCGTTTCTCTCCTTGGGGAATAATGTTTAAGCTCCTCCGCCATGGCACGGACATGTTCTGGAGTCGTACCGCAGCATCCTCCTGCGACGTTGAGCCATCCTTTCTCTGCAAATCCGGCCAGCTTGGTAGCAAGGGCTTGTGGAGATTCGTGATAATGTCCATTTTCATCTGGAAGACCTGCATTCGGATAACAACTTACCGCACATTGAGCAAGTTCTGAGAGGGTTCGGATATGATCACGCATAAACTCTGGCCCTGTAGCACAGTTCAAACCAACAGAGATCGGCTTTAGATGCTCAAGCGAGATATAAAAGGCTTCAATATTTTGACCTGCAAGCGTCGTTCCCATCGGCTCGATGGTTCCTGAGATCATCACAGGAATCTCAACCTCTAGTTCATCTAGAGCCTTCTTAATCCCGATGCTTCCAGCTTTCACATTCAGCATATCCTGTGCGGTTTCTAAGAGGAGAACATCCACGCCTCCTTGGACTAAAGCTTTCGCTTGCTCATAATACGTTTCAATTAATTCATCAAAGGTGACCCCACCCGTAACCGAGAGGGTCTTGGTGGTCGGCCCCATAGATCCTGCGACATAACGTGGCCAGTCCTCTGTTGAATAAGCATCTACCGCTTCCTTTGCCAATCTGGCTGCAGCCAAATTAATTTCAGCGGATTGATTCTGAAGGTCATACTCTGCCAAAACGACGCTTGTTGCCCCGAACGTATTGGTTTCAATGATATCAGCGCCCGCCTCTAAATATTCTTCATGGATACGGCGAATCACATCAGGACGAGTAAGGTTAAGCATCTCATTACAGCCATCTAGGGCTTCTCCACCAAAGTCTTCTTCTGTTAAGTCGGCCTGCTGGATCATCGTTCCCATAGCCCCATCCAGGATGAGGATTTTCTTTTCTAATTGCTGCTTCAAGCTGATCTTGGACAAGTTCCTCTCTCCCTCCACGACTCTTATCGCGTTTACGCGTGTGCTGACAAATAAATATATACAAAAAAACTTCTTCTGATAAGAAGAAGTTTAGCTATCAGCTTCTTATCTTTCAGGACAATAAAAGTCCTGCTGGAATTAGCACCTGCACACTTCGTGCGGTTGCTGGGTTTCATCGGGCCAGTCCCTCCACCTCTCTCGATAAGGTCGAATATTCACTTTAATATATGTAAGCTATCATTTATCCTTACAGATGTCAATTCTTTTCGCTACTAAACGTATTCGGTTGACAGTTGGATCCCTTCAATTCCAAGACCAAAACCAACGCCTAGAGTAATCTCAGATCCCTTATATTGAACCCCGCCAATGACTCGATTCTCAGCTAAGAGCAAAGCAGAATCCAGATCTACTCGGGTAATATTTTTCTTTGCTGCTGCTAAGTGAGCCGCTGCCGTGATGCCAATCGAACTCTCCAACATACACCCGAGCATACATTCCACCCCATAAGACTCGGCAATCGCATTAATCTTTAGGGCTTGATAGATCCCTCCGCACTTCATTAATTTGATATTAACCAAGTCCGCTGCCCGCATCTCTAGTATTTTCAAGGCATCTCTGGCAGAAAACATACTTTCATCCGCTAGGATCGGTGTTTCTACCTGATCCGTTACAAATTTCAATCCTTCTAAATCATGAGCTTTCACCGGTTGCTCCACTAGTTCAATCTGTAAATCCATGTCTTCCATCTGGCGTATGATGCGAACGGCCTCTTTTCGAGTCCACCCTTGATTGGCATCTAATCGGATCAAAACATCTTTTCCTACCCGCTCACGAACCGCTGTTACCCGATCTAAATCTAGTTTCGCATCATTTCCTACCTTTATCTTAAGCATCGAGATCCCTTGCTGCACAGCATCATGAGCATCATCTGCCATCTCTTCAGGAGCATTGACGCTAATCGTAATATCGGTCTCCAATTTAGAACGTGATCCCCCTAACAACTTATAAAGAGGAGCTTTGTTCTTCTTTGCCCATAAATCATATAAAGCCATGTCGACAGCTGCTTTAGCACTATTATTATTAACAAGGACAGAAGAAACCGTATGTAATAAATTCTCTATTTCATCAAGATCTTGATTCATCAATCGTGGAGCGATGAACTCCTCGATATTGCCTGCAATCGAGTGAATCGTGTCACCCGTGATAACAGCCGTTGGAGGTGCCGCACCGTACCCCACTTCACCTGTATCCGCGGTAATCCTTACGATCATTTCATCTGCCGCGTACGCTGTGCGAAGGGCTGTCTTAAACGGTTTTTTTAGAGGAGTTGATTGTTTGATTAATTCAATTTTACTAACCTTCATTTATGTCATCTCCCTTTGCTTCTCTTTTTGAACATTCTACCAAAGCAAAAGGAAAAAGCAATCAAACCCGGTGCTGCCGAATCGCACCGGGTCTAAGGGTCCGCTAATTATAATGTGAAATTCATGACTCGGCTCCAGAGTCCCTTCTTTTTCTTATCCCGTATATCCCGAAGGTTATCCATCAGTGTCTGGTCTCTTTTCGCAATTTCTACTTCCGCCCATTTTTCTTTCAGCTCATTCACTTCTTTTTGCAGGGCTTGAATGGTTTCCTGCATCTCTTCAAGCTGTTCACGTTTAACCATCACCATGTCAACTGGAACAGCATCCGTCTCCACCGTCTCCTGTGCATCTTCGTCATCAGCTTGTCCACTAATCTGAAATAACTCGGAACGAATCGCATGATGATCAAGTCCCTTTTCTTTTGCTTCCTTAATAAATTGAAAGACTTCCACCGCTTCCGGTTTAAACCACACCTGTTTCCCAGCCGTCTCCATCGGAACAAATTGATAGTATTGCTCTTTCCAGCTGCGAATACTTTGCCAAGTTGTATCCATTTCCTTTGCCATTTCCTTCAAAGAATACAATTGTCCGGTATTCATTGCTTGTCACCCTTCCCGTTTGTTTCGTTATGCTCATGATAACAAAATATGCGAGAAAAGCTTGTCAGACGGTGGGCGAATTTTCTGTATGATTTTGTTTGCTTTTGTCTATTTTTTAACCATCTTGCCCATTCTCTGTGCGGCGACCATCACCGCAGGGGCCATCTCCACCATCTTTTCGATCGTAAGACGAGCGGCAGGTCCAGAAACGGAAAGTGCGGCAACGACATCTCCCATGCGATTAAACACAGGAGCCGCCACCGCGCTGGTCCCTTGTTCTCTCTCCTCCACACTGGTGGCGTAGCCTGTCTGCTCAATTCTCTTCAACTGCTCGACATAATTTTCTTTATCAATCGTTTCTGGCCAAGCTGGATCTTGAAGAATAAATTCCATGACCGACTCATCTGAAAACGCAACCAGAACTTTACTCGACGCCCCTACAGCTAAGGGCAAACGAACCCCAATGGGGGCTACTCTACGGATCGTATGCTTACTTTCTACCGCTTGGATGCGAATTCGTTCACGGCCATCACGAACATATAAACTAATAGTTTCCCCGAGTAAATCTCTTAACTTCTCCATCTCCGGCAAGAAAAGAAGAGCAGGATCATCTTCCCGAACTAAGTGTGCGGAGAGCTCCCACAACCTGAATCCTAATCGATACTTCTCAGTGATAGGATCTCGAATCAGAAAACCCTTCCCTTCTAATGAAGCAAGCAAGCGATGTACTGTGCTTTTATTCAAATCTACAAGTTTTGCAATTTCCGTTAGTCCGAGTTCCTGTTTATCCGTGAAGCAGATGAGGATATCAAGTGCACGCTCCACCGCTCTTACGGTTTGCTTTTTGTCATCCATCCTTCCACCTCCCTTAGAATCCGTTGTTATTTTATGAGAAGAATGGAAAACATAAAACTGAGCAGGTTTTATTGTTCCATTCTACAGAACAGTATTTCATCTGTTAATATTATATCTTAGGAGAAGAAATTCGTAAATATCCATCAAAAATTCAATTTCTTGTGTGAAAATCAAGGAAAATAGTTGTGTACGGTTCCTTCAAATATGTGTATAATAGGATACATAAGAGAAACTCGGTTTCATCTGTTGAAACTTGCAGGGTTCTTGGAAAACACTATTTAAGTTCCTTCAAGGAGGTCATGACATGGCAAACAAGGATCAATATGGCGTAAGATCTGAACTTCAAGTAGGAGGCAAAAGCTATACCTACTATTCCTTAGCAGGCCTAGAAAAGCTTGGCCCAGTATCCAGGCTTCCTTATTCTATTAAAGTTCTTTTGGAAGCAGCTGTTCGTGAATTCGACGGAAAAGCGATCACAGAAGAACATGTAAACAAATTGGCTAACTGGACTCTTGAGCGCGATCCAAATCAAGAAGTTCCATTTAAGCCTGCTCGTATCGTTCTTCAAGACTTTACAGGAGTACCTGCCGTAGTAGACTTAGCAGCTATGCGTGCTACCATGCAGCGTATTGGCGGGGATGTTTCAAAAATCAACCCTCTTGTGCCTGTAGATCTTGTCATTGACCACTCTGTTATGGTCGATAACTTTGGAAGCGTAGATGCTCTTGAGCAAAACGAAACCATTGAGTTCGAGCGTAATGCAGAGCGTTATCGCTTCCTTCGTTGGGCACAAACGGCATTCAATAACTTCCGTGCGGTTCCGCCTTCCACAGGTATCGTTCACCAAGTTAACCTAGAGTACCTCGCTTCTGTTGCTGCAACAAAAGATGTAGACGGAACGACAGAAGTATATCCTGACTCTCTAGTAGGTACAGACTCTCATACAACCATGATCAACGGTCTTGGTGTTGTTGGTTGGGGAGTTGGTGGTATCGAGGCAGAAGCAGGAATGCTAGGACAGCCTTTGTATTTCGTTACTCCTGAAGTTGTCGGCTTCAAGGTAACCGGTACATTAGCTGAAGGAGCAACGGCAACTGACCTTGCTCTAACCGTAACGAACATCCTTCGTAAGAAAGGTGTTGTAGGAAAGTTTGTTGAATTCTTCGGACCTGGCGTAAGCAAGATGAGCTTGGCTGACCGTGCAACTGTAGCGAACATGGCTCCTGAGTATGGCGCAACGATGGGCTTCTTCCCAGTTGACCAAGAATCCTTGAATTACATGAGATTAACTGGCCGCAGCGAAGAGCAAATTGCTCTAGTTGAAGCTTACTATAAAGCACAAGGTATGTTCTTAACCGAAGACAGTGCAGAACCTACTTATTCTGAAGTAGTAGAACTTGATCTTTCCACTGTCGTTCCATCCCTTGCTGGTCCTAAGCGTCCACAAGACCGCGTAGAATTGACTGCGATGAAGCAAACCTTTAACGATGCAGTTCGCACTCCAATTGAAAAGGGCGGATTCGGTTTATCCGAGGATGATCTGAAGAAAGAAGCTACAGTCGAACACGCTTCTGGCGAGAAGACGGTAATGAAAAATGGAGCTGTTGTGATTACGGCGATTACAAGCTGTACGAACACGTCCAACCCGAGCGTATTGATCGGAGCTGGACTTGTAGCACAGAAGGCTGTTGCTAAAGGATTGAAGAAGCCTGCTTATGTAAAGAGCTCTTTAACTCCTGGTTCTCGCGTTGTAACAGACTACTTACAAGAAGCTGGATTGTTAGATTCTTTAGAAGCTCTTGGCTTCCACGTTGCTGGTTACGGTTGTGCAACTTGTATCGGTAACTCTGGTCCACTTCCTGATGAAGTAAGCCAAGCTATCGCTGACAACGATCTAACTGTTGCTGCGGTTCTATCCGGTAACCGTAACTTCGAAGGACGTATTCATGCGCAAGTGAAAGCAAACTACCTTGCTTCTCCGCCTCTTGTTGTAGCTTATGCTTTAGCAGGAACGGTGGATATCGACCTAACTACTGAACCAATCGGTTACGATCAGAATGATCAACCTGTTTACTTAAAGGATATCTGGCCAACTTCCCAAGAGATCCAAGAAGCATTGAGCAAAGCGGTTCGTCCTGAACTATTCCGCAAGCGTTATGAGAATGTGTTCCAAGCGAATGAGCGTTGGAACCAAATCGATGCACCTGTTGGCGATCTTTATGAGTGGGATGAAAAGTCCACTTACATTCAAGAACCTCCGTTCTTTAAGGAACTTGGCGATCAGTTAGTAGACATCGCTGACATCACAGGCGCACGCGCTCTTGCTCTTATGGGTGACTCTGTTACAACAGACCACATCTCTCCTGCTGGTAACATCAAGGCTGACAGCCCTGGTGGGTTATACTTGCAAGAGAACGGCGTGAAGCGCGAAGACTTCAACTCTTACGGCTCTCGTCGTGGTAACCACGAGGTCATGATGCGCGGAACGTTCGCTAACATCCGTATCCGTAACCTTATCGCTCCTGGAACTGAGGGTGGCGTAACGAAGTACTTGCCAACTGACGAAGTGATGTCTATCTATGATGCTTCTATGAAGTATCAAGCAGATGGTACGAACCTAGTCGTTCTAGCTGGTAAAGAGTACGGAACGGGAAGCTCCCGTGACTGGGCTGCAAAAGGTACCTTCCTTCTTGGAGTAAAAGCTGTTATCGCTGAAAGCTTCGAGCGTATCCACCGCAGCAACCTAGTAGGTATGGGCGTTCTTCCACTACAATTTGCAGAAGGAACCAACGCACAAGTACTTGGCCTTACTGGACGCGAAACCTTCGATATCACTGGCTTGAGCAACGATGTTCAACCAGGTCAAACGATCAAGGTAACAGCTACTCGTGAAGACGGATCGAGCTTCGAGTTTAGCGCAATCGTTCGTCTAGACAGCGTTGTTGATATCGAGTACTATCGTAACGGCGGTATCTTACAAACTGTACTTCGTCAATTGGCTGTAAACTAATCAAAATCAAAAAGGGATAGACCCATTGGGTTTATCCCTTCTTTCATTTACTTATCATCCTCAAACATTTTATCCATATCTTCTAACAGCTTACGGATCGCGTCGTCACCATACTCTCCCGCTTCCTTAAATCCCGCAAGCTTGTCCTTCGCCACATTCGCCTTAGCTTCATAATGAGCAAGCAAGTCAGCTTCTTCAGGATTAAACCACACAAGGTTTCCCTCTGCCCCACTACGCAAGTAGGCCACCTTCCATTGCTCTGGAAAATCATAAGCCTTGTCTTCAAAGAGGACTTCTAAAACGTCATCATTTCCGACCGGCAAAAGGTGATGAAACGTTTGCTCTTCTCCTCCCTCAGCAAGATCAAGATGCTTATAGGTATAATAGATATAATGCTCCCCTGTATTCGTGTCTTTGTATAGAAAATAGGCATCCGCGTCCGTTTTCTTTAATTCTTTCACCATTTCTACTCGACTTTTAAACTCTTCATAAGAAATCACCTTATTGTCTTTAAACGATTTTTCCATCTCTGACACCTCCTTACAACATTCTACAAGAAAATCACTCAATAACCGACAAGAATTTCATGCATCTTTTGTTAATATAGCAATACAAACCTTTTCTCCCAAAGGAGGAACTTCCGAAATGATAAATCGAGAACAACTCATTGAACAACTTAAACATAAATCATGGGATGAATTACAACACTTTTCTAGAGAAAATCCTGGCCTGCTTATTTTAGAGGAAGAAGGCCCAGATCCTCAACCTTCCTTCCTTCGATTCTTATCCAAAACTTTTCATTGGTAAACAACCTGCAGAAGCGGAATAGAATATTTAGTAATAAATAGAATGAAGAAAAGGAGGGAAACGATGAAGTGCGTTTGGTGTGATTCAAAACAAGCTAAGGAAACCACAAAAGACTGTCAATGGATTGAACCTGGCGGGGTCGAAGTCATTATGGTAACTGGCATACCAGCCATCGAATGCTCACAATGCCAAGACGTCTATTTAGCCGATGAGATGAACGAGGAAATTGAAGTTTCTCTTAATACGGTAGACTTGAGACTACTGGGCAGCACCTTTTCCTATGAACAACTCGTGAAAGCTCCCAAAATGAGTATCTTTGATATCTACAATAACGGTGGCTCGTTTAAATGTAGATAAGAAAAAGGGTGAATTCAAACAAGCTGCTACCTTGTTTGGATTCACCCTCTTGCTTTTTTCCTATCATAGGAGTACAGTCTATCTGATTAGAACTTCCCTTGATAGTTCTCGATTTCCCAAGAATGAACAGCTGTGCGATAACTATCCCACTCCGCTCTCTTCATCGCCACAAACTCTCCATACACATGATCCCCTAGTACATCTCGAGCGAAATCACTTGCTTCAAGAGCATCAAGAGCATACTCTAAGCTTCCTGGCAAGTTATCAATACCTCGCTCAGCACGTTCCTCACTGGACATATGGAAGATGTCTTCGTTTACGGCAGCAACTGGTGTTAATCCTCTTTCTACTCCGTCTAGACCTGCTGCTGCAACAACAGCATAAGCCAAGTAAGGATTAGAAGATGGATCCGGACAACGCAACT
Organism: Ammoniphilus sp. CFH 90114; assembly: GCF_004123195.1. Taxonomy (NCBI): domain Bacteria; kingdom Bacillati; phylum Bacillota; class Bacilli; order Caryophanales; family Paenibacillaceae; genus Ammoniphilus; species Ammoniphilus sp. CFH 90114. The sequence continues at coordinate 27,498 of NZ_SDLI01000007.1, read as the reverse complement.
CAACACGTGTAGCCATGCCTCTCTTAGCCGGAATGCGGATCAAGGCAGAACGATTGGAAGCAGACCAAGCGATATAGCATGGCGCTTCATATCCTGGAACAAGCCGCTTGTAGGAGTTTACTAACGGGTTCGTTACGGCCGCAAAGTTCTTAATGTTCTCCATCAAGCCAGCAATGAACGAATAGGCAGAGGAAGATAGTTGAAGACGATCGTCCGCATCGAAGAATAAATTTTGACCATCCTTAAATAAGGACATGTTCACATGCATACCAGAACCACTGATTCCGAACACCGGCTTCGGCATGAAGGTTGCGTGTAGACCGAATCTCTTCGCTACCGTCTTTACTACCCACTTGTATGTTGTTGCATTATCAGCTGCACCTAACACGTCCGCATACTTAAACCCAATTTCATGCTGGCCTTGCGCCACTTCATGGTGAGACACCTCGACTTTAAAGCCCATCGCCTTCAACGCACGATAGATCTCAAGGCGAACGCGCTCTCCTAGATCATGAGGAGACGTCTCAAAATAACCTGCTTCGTCATGCGTCTTTACAGTGGGTCTGCCATTCTCATCGGTTTGAAAAAGGAAAAATTCAAGCTCAGGTCCAGCAGAAATGGTATACCCTTGTTCCGCAGCTTTTTGAACTGTTCTCTTCAACACATTTCGTGTGTCCCCTTCAAATAAACTTCCATCCGGATTCATGACACTGCACAAAAAACGCGCTTCAGAATAGCCATCTTCAACTGTCCAAGGAATTACAGCGAATGTATTCAAATCAGGAAGCAAATATAAGTCTGACTTATGAATCGGCGAGAAACCTGCAATCGAGGATCCGTCAAACATGATACGCCCTTCTACAGCGTCCTCCAAGTCTTCAGCTGTAATCGTAACGTGCTTTAGTACGCCTTCAAGATCTACAAATTGCAAGTGCAGCAAATCCACACATTTATCTTCAATAATTCTCTTGATCTCTTGTAATTTCGTTTCAGTTCCCGCTGTCATCACCATTGTAACTTTCCTCCCATTCAATGTTAACTTACCTAACATCAACTTTATGGATTTATTATATGCCACTCTGAACAGAATGGCAACACCTTTTTTTCAGAATAATCATGTAAACCCTTACAATTATCGTCCGGTTTCTTACGTTGTGTATTCCTCCTCAATCTGGTACAGTTAAAGGTAGAAAAAACGCAAAAAACTTGGCACTCTAGCCAAGTTTTTCTTCAAAGTTAAGGAGGAAACGATTATGAACATGATGGATGCTAATCAAATTATCGAATTTATCCAAAAAAGCGTGAAGAAGACACCTGTTAAGGTACATATTAAAGGAAACTTGGAAGGGCTTGATTTTGGAGCAGAAACCAAATCCTTCATTAATGGACAAGTTGGTGTTCTTTTTGGTGAGTGGAAAGAAATTGCTCCCGTTTTAGAAGCTAATAAGGATAGAATCGAAGATTATGTAGTGGAAAGTGACCGTCGCAACTCCGCTATTCCTCTTTTAGACACCAAGCATATTCAAGCACGTATCGAGCCAGGTGCTATCATCCGTGATCAAGTAGAAATCGGAAACAATGCCGTCATCATGATGGGCGCCGTCATTAACATTGGAGCAGTCGTAGGTGAAGGTACCATGATTGATATGAACGTTGTGCTTGGTGGTCGTGCAACAGTTGGAAACAACTGCCACATCGGTGCTGGAGCCGTGCTTGCAGGCGTAATTGAGCCGCCTTCCGCTTCTCCCGTTATTGTAGAAGATGATGTTGTAGTAGGTGCTAATGCTGTTCTTCTTGAAGGTGTTCGCGTAGGAAAAGGTGCGGTTGTCGCCGCTGGAGCCGTTGTTGTAGATGATGTTCCTCCTTATACTGTGGTAGCTGGTACTCCTGCTCGCGTGATCAAGCAAATCGATGAAAAAACGAAGAGCAAAACAGAAATCAAACAGGAGCTTCGCCAACTCTAAGGAGATGGGACTATGAGCCTGAGCATATATCATGAGATCAGAAGAAGTCTTCATCTCATACCAGAGAAGGGCTTCGAGGAATTTAAGACTCAACAGTTTTTACTTGACTATATCAAGCAACTGCCTGAGGATCGGTTTGATTTAGAAACATGGAGAACAGGCATCCTCGTAAAGGTGAAAGGAACGAATCCTACCCGTATCATCGGCTACCGAGCAGATATGGATGGTCTTCCCATTGAGGAAGAAACGACTTACGCGTTTCGCTCTCAGCACCCTGGCTATATGCATGCTTGCGGTCATGATTTCCATATGAGTATTGCCTTAGGCGTGCTTACCCATATTGTCAATCATCCAGTTCAAGATGATGTGCTCTTCATCTTCCAGCCAGCAGAAGAAGGCCCAGGGGGGGCTAAACCCATGCTCGAAGAGTGCACGGCCTTGCAACACTGGAAGCCCGACATGATTATGGCCTTGCATATTGCTCCTGAATATCCAGTAGGAACGATCGCGACTCGTGAAGGGATCTTGTTTGCTAATACGTCAGAGCTATTTATTGATTTAGTTGGGAAGGGCGGTCATGCCGCTTTCCCTCATACAGCTAATGATATGGTTGTGGCAGCAAGCCATTTGGTTACCCAACTTCAGAGCATTGTTGCACGTAATATTGATCCCTTAGATTCCGGCGTTGTTACCATTGGGAAAATTGAAGGTGGCACGAAGCAAAACATTATTGCAGAAAAAGCAAGACTTGAAGGGACCATCCGAACCCTATCACTTGATTCCATGCACAAAATCAAAACGAGAATCGAAGCTCTCGTTAAAGGCATCGAAGCGGGATTTGCTTGTCAAGCTTCGATTGACTATGGGTCCAACTATTGTCAGGTTTATAATGACCCCAGCCTGGTACGCGAGTTTATGAACTGGGTTGAGACAAACGAAAGTGTAACACTGATTGAGTGTAAGGAAGCGATGACTGGTGAGGATTTTGGCTATTTCTTAGAAGAGATTCCTGGATTTTTATTCTGGCTTGGCGTTGATACTCCTTATGGACTCCACCACTCCAAGATTGAACCTAGTGAAGAGGCTATTGATGTAGCAATAAATCTCCTTACACAATACATTCATCATCTAGCAAATAAATAAAGATCTAAAGAAGGGTGAAAGATGAGGAAACTCCTCTCTTTCACCCTTTTTATTCCACCGGGTAAAGCAAAAAATATTCCCCTACAGCATGCGCAATAGTATCAGCTAATTGCTGCTGAAACTTATTGTCCCTTACCATTGTAAAATCTTGAGCATTACTCAAATATCCCAGTTCTACAATAACGGATGGCATCTGGAGATGCTTCATTAAAAAGTAGGTTCTTCCCCTTGACGGCTTTTTCTCTATCCCGTACAAAGTATTCAGATGTTGTTGTAATAAATGAGCAAGACTATAGCTTTTTTGGTTGGCTTGGTAGATCACTAAAGGGCCACGTGTTCTGTGATGACCGGACCAGTTCATATGCAAACTAATAAAAACTTTGGGATCTAGAGCATCAGCAATTAATTTTCTTTGTGTTAAATCTCGTAGATGACGGCTTCTGATTGGTTGGCGGTTATCGTCACTTAAAGCATAATCACGAACGCGGGTCATCCCCACATTATATCCCTGAGAGATTAACCGTTCATAAAGCCTTTTCCCGATTTGTAAATTTAGTTCCTTCTCCAAAACGCCATACGCCGATGTTCCACCATCTACTCCTCCGTGACCTATATCAATAATGACATCAAAGCGCTCAGGATAGCCTTGGGCTAACCCAGTATTAGCAAAATAGCAAAAGAAAGTGAAGATCCAACACCAAACCAGAATCAAAATCTTTTTCATGTTCATTTTTTCCACCTCTATATAGGGTTAGAATACCCTGTGGTAAAGCGAACATGCATTCACATAATCGACATATCCAATTTGGAAATATTGAAATTCACATTGAAAAATTTAGCAACCGCTTGTCAGTATGGTATACTAGGATGGAAAAATATTTTACATAACTAAGACCTTCATTAAAGGAGTGTTAAGATATGAGTCAAGCTGTCCAAACCTTGGAGGGCTGGTATGTCCTTCATGATTTTAGAAGTATCGATTGGAATGCCTGGAAGTCTCTCACACAGGAAGAGCGAGATCAAGCAACAGACGAATTACTTTCCTTAATGGGATCATGGAAAGAAGTCGAAGACCAAAAACAAGGAAGCTTTGCTCTTTATTCAATTGTGGGCCAGAAGGCTGACCTTGCCTTTATGCATTTGCGACCTACTCTTGCTGAACTAGATGACCTAGAAACGGCTTTTAACAAGACTTTATTAGCTCAAATCACTATTCCTACATACTCTTACGTATCCGTTGTAGAATTAAGTACCTACGTAGCAGGAGATGTTGATCCTGACACAGATCCTTATATCCAAGGCCGCTTAAAGCCTGTATTACCTGACACTAAGCATATCTGCTTCTATCCGATGAACAAGAGAAGAGAAGGAAATGACAACTGGTACATGCTTCCTATGGAACAGCGCAGTGCGATGATGCGAAGCCATGGGATGATTGGCCGTAAGTATGCTGGTCAAGTGACACAGATCATTTCTGGATCCGTTGGTCTTGATGATTGGGAGTGGGGCGTAACCTTGTTTGCCGATGATCCTCTAACATATAAGAAGCTCGTATACGAAATGCGCTTCGATGAAGTAAGTGCTCGTTACGGTGATTTTGGATCCTTCTTTGTAGGGAACAGAATGGACCAAGAGCGCATTAAGAGTTACTTACAGGTTTAATGAAAAGAGCTAGTGAAAGGAATGACCTTTCAACTAGCTCTTTTTCTCTTTACATCGAATCAAATTCCTCTAATTCCACTTCATACTGCATAGATGCCCCACACAACGTAATGATGACCTGACTACTGCCATTAGCATCACCAGACTTCACTTCCACGGTTACGTCTTGTTTTTCAGTTACTTCCTTCTCTTTCATCACCGTGTGTATAAATTGAAGTGCCTTCGAAGTCAAAGGCAAACCTACAATCTCTCCTCGTTGATCAGGAACATGAAGCAATTTATGATTATCGACGAACGATTCTACAGTCTCAGACAAAATCTCCACTTGAATAATGGATAACGGAATAATGGAATGCACGTTGAAGTCTCCTCCTCTTAGGTTAGTAGTTCTTTCACTACGTTTGGCGGTACTTCTCCTGTTACTGCCATGACAAGGTTTTTAGCCGCCGTTTTGGCCATGTCCAAACGTGTTTTTGCTGTGGAAGATCCGATATGAGGCAAAGTTACCACTTGGGGCATCTTTAAAAACGGGTGATCACTTGCGATAGGCTCCCGTTCATAGACATCTAGTCCTGCTCCCCTGATCTGCTTTGTTTCCAACGCCTCTATAAGAGCTTGCTCGTCTACGGTCTTCCCCCGGGAGGCATTAATAAAGATGGCTGTGTCTTTCATCTTTTCAAATTCCTCACGCCCCATCAAGTGTGTGGTCTCCGGAGTTAGAGGGGTCATGAGTACGACGAAATCAGACTGTGCTAGCAAATCGTCTAAAGAAGCAGGACGAATGCCTAAGCTCTGTTCTACCTCTGTCTTAGGACTCCTATTATGGTAAAGTACATTCATATCAAAGCCCAACTTCGCCCTTCGCGCAATGGCCTCACCGATTCTTCCTAAACCAATAATCCCTAAAGTGGAATGATGGACATCAACCCCGAATAAGACTTCATCGTCTCCTCTTCTCCACTGTCCGTTTTTAACATATTGATCGAGTTCAGGAATACGGCGTGCAGTAGACAAAATAAGGCCCATCACTAAATCAGCTACCGTATTATCTAGTACATAAGGAGTGTTCGTCCCGAGGATCTTTCTTGCTTTCATCGCTTCAAGATCAAAATTGTTATAGCCTACAGAAATATTACTTACTACTTTTAAGTGAGGGGCATGATCGAGCAACTCTCCATCAATTCGTCCACCTGTCGTTAGTAATCCTTCAACTTGTTGGACAGCCTTAAGCAACTCCGCGCGAGGGATGGTATCCTCCCCTAACCACTTCTCTACCTCACAGTGTTCTGCTATGTATTGTTCAACTTCTATTGGGATGGGTCTCGCCACAAACACTTTGGGTTTCATTTTTATCCTCCTATAAAACGTTTACTAATACTGACAGTACTAGAAATTCTCGCAAATGCCAAGCTTGTTATGCTCTTATAAAGAAAGTCCGGACAAGTTGTCCGGACTCTAATTACTTCTACCAGCCTAGTATGGCTTTAAATAAACTTGTTGCTTCACCTGGGGTCCATAGCACATAAAGCAGAACGTAGACCACTACCCCTGTACTTGCTGTAAAAAACCAGATGATCGATGTGATAGGTCCAATCTTTTTATGAAGCTTTAAACGATTCTTAAACCCGGACCATAAAGATGTAATACCGAATACAGCTCCTGTTGTGGCTAATATGATGTGAAAAATTAAGAATACTGTGTAGTAGATCTTAATCTCATCTGGACCACCAAATGCTGTATTTCCCACAAAAAGCGTTCTTGATGCATAGATAATAAAGAATGCTGTCGCAAAAATACCTGCCCAAGTCATGACCTTTTTATGAGTCTCAATCTTTCTCTGAGTAATGTAATACCAGCCTATCGCCACTAATATAGCGCTAATTACAATAAATGAAGTACTTAAAAAAGGTAGAATCGTAGCCATCAGGTTATCCCTTTCCATTTCTCTCTATATTTCTATTTCTTTCTACTACTCTTTCACTCCTTGTGGTGTATCAACAGCAGGTTGAGGGTAATACATATCAATGGAGTCTTTCGGATTTTCTTTTCGGAACCAGCGGAAGAAGATAAACGCGAGAGCAGAACCAAAAGCCAACTCCTGGACAAGCTTCATCAATACTCCACCTAATTGCTGGTCATCCATAGGGGGTAACCACCAAAACACTTCTGGAGCTCCCACATACGTTTGATAAACAATGGAATCCGCGAAGATAATTAACGCACATGCCGGTGTAAGCAAGACAGCTCCACTGATAATATAAGCCATCTTACGCAGTTCAGTTGTATGTTTAACTTCAGGTAAGGGACTAATGATAGGCCACCACATCTGGAAAGCAGCGATGAATAGGACCATGTGGGATAGAGCCATTAAGAATTCACTTTCCATCACGGTATTAAAGATAAGTGGCAAGTGATACATAGAGAACATAAAGTTAAAAGCGAAAATCGTCACAAGCATGTGAGTCTCAAGCATTCTTCGAGCAAATTTGATACTAAACAAAGCTTGCAATAAATATTTAGGCAACCCGAGAATTAATAATGGTGGAACAACAAAATACAGTAAAGATTGCTGCAGCATATGCGCACTAAACAAGTAGTGGTGACCATAGTAATTCATAGGGCTTCCTGCCGCCATGTAATACGTAACAAGACCTGTTATGAACAAGAAAATATGACGCGGCTTAATCGGTGACACATTCTCAAAGCGGTGACGGCCTGGACCAATAAGATAGAAATAAGTGAAACCTAAAGCAAGTGTAAGCAGCAACTGCCACGGATTCCACATTGTAAATAAACCAGATGATTCAACGACATGATGTCCATGTGACATACTAACGTTCCCTCCTGTCTTGGAGATGAAATGACATACCTATAATATTCTACCACTAATGCACCATCATTCTCCATAGGAAAAGAGAGGGGCATCTCATTCGCCCCCCTCTTCTTTCTTAAATCTTAGTAACCGCCCATCCAGTAGGCGAAAACGATAACGGTAACCACCGCAACCAAAAGACCTGTATAAATTCCTAACTCAGGAAGTTCATGTCCCTTTTGATCCATGTGCATCCAGATATAAAGTTGGAAACCTGCTTGAATAATACCAAGAACGATAATGAATGGAATAACAAAGGCATTAGAGCCTCCAAGAATAACAGCTAGAAAAGCAATCGCCGTAAGAATAATGGAAACGATAAAGGCAACGATATGCCTTTTCTTACCTTCGGGCTTATGGTGCTTGGGCCCAGTTTCAGTATGATTAATCTGTTGTCCCATCCACTAACCCACCTTTCCCATTAGGTATACTACTGTAAAGATGAAAACCCACACTAAGTCTACAAAATGCCAGTAAAGACTTGCTAAATAAAACTTAGGTGCTGTGACTACAGTTAAGCCTTTCTTAGCTAACTGCATTTGAAGTAAAGCAATCCAGGTTACACCACCTAGAACGTGCGCTCCGTGGAATCCAACAAGAGTATAGAAAGCGGATCCGAAGGCACTGCTAGACATAGTGTGTCCCATATGGTAGTAGTGCATAAACTCGTAGATTTCTAAGCCTAAGAACGCAACACCTAGTAGTACGGTAATTCCAAACCAACGCTGCATTCCTGCCACATCATGGCGGTGCATCGCTTGAACCCCAAATACACTAGTCAAACTACTTGTTAAAAGCAACAACGTAGCTATAGCTACAAGACCAAGGTCAAATAATTCTTGCCCTGTTGGTCCGCCAGCATAAGAGGTGCGAAGAGCGATAAATGTTGCAAACAAGGAACCGAACAATACAACTTCTCCACCTAAGAAGAGCCAGAAGGCAAGAACTTTATTTTTGCCTTCTAGTGTTGCTGTCTCAGGATGGGCGGGAAGGCTTGTAAAATTTTGTGCCATTACGCCTTTACCTCCTCTTCATCCGGATGCACATGGTATCCAGGATCATCGTAGATGGAACGAAGGAACATACATACCACTGTCGTTCCGAGTCCAATAATAACGATCAGATACGCATGGTGCATAAATCCGAAACCTGCAATAAATAAACCAAGTGACATAATGAACGGAAGAATCGATGGAGACGGCATATGAATCTCACCAAGCGGTTCTGCTGGTGTCATCTTCTTCTTGCCTGCCATCTTCTCAACCCAGAAAGCATCCAATCCACGAACAAGTGGAGTTTGAGCAAAGTTGTATTCTGGAGCTGGAGAAGAAATCGTCCACTCTAGTGTACGAGCATCCCAAGGATCGTTAGACGCCTTCTCACCACGAGTTGCTGTAACAATAACATTATACAAGAACACAAGGGTTCCGATAGTCATTGAGAAAGCACCAATAGTACTAATAAAGTTACCTAGTTCTAGACCTTGATTCGGTAAGAATGTAAATACACGACGCGGCATCCCCATTAAGCCAAGGAAGTGCTGAGGGAAGAACGTTAGGTGGAATCCGATAAAGAAGAACCAGAATCCAATCTTACCAAGTGTCTCATTCAAAATTTTACCGAACATCTTAGGCCACCAGTAATGAAGACCAGCGAATAGTGCGAACACCATTCCCCCTACAATCGTGTAGTGGAAGTGAGCGACTACGAAATAACTATCATGGAATTGGTAGTCAGCAGGAGGTACGGAAAGCATAACCCCTGTCATCCCCCCAATTACGAAGGTTGGCAAGAAGCCTACAGCCCAAAGGTTGGCTGCTGTGAATCGGATTTGTCCGCCCCACATCGTAAACAACCAGTTAAAGATCTTAATTCCGGTCGGAACCGCAATTAGCATGGTTGCAATGGAGAACAAGGAGTTGGCCACCGGTCCTAATCCAACAGTAAACATGTGGTGTACCCAAACCATGAATCCTAAGAAACCAATCAATACAGTAGCGAAAACCATGGCGCTATATCCAAAGATACGCTTCTTAGAGAAAGTAGCTATGACTTCAGAAATTACACCAAACGCTGGCAAGATCAAAATGTAAACCTCAGGGTGTCCGAACACCCAGAATAAATGTTGCCAGATTACAATATTACCGCCGAGAGCTGGTTCGAAGAACGCTCCTCCAAATAAGCGGTCAAACATCAACAAGACTAAACTTACTGTAATCGCAGGGAAAGCAAACAAAATAAGGGCAGAAGTAACAAATACACTCCATGTAAACATTGGCAAACGCATAAATGTCAATCCAGGAGCACGCATATTAATAATCGTTACAAGGAAGTTAATTCCCCCGATCCATGTTCCAATACCCGCAATCTGAAGACCTAATACATAAAAGTCAACACCCATGCCACTGTAATTCTTACCGGAAAGAGGCAAATACGCTGTCCAACCTGCATCAGGTGCTCCACCTAAAAACCAGCTTAGATTTAACAGTAAACCTCCAAGGAAGAAAAGCCAAAATCCAAGGGAGTTTAAGAAAGGAAATGCTACGTCGCGAGCACCAATCTGTAAGGGCACAATTGCGTTCATTAAAGCAAAGATAATAGGCATCGCAGCCAAGAAGATCATTGTTGTTCCGTGCATTGTTAAGAGCTGGTTAAATGATCCGCCCACAAATATCTCTTGGTTCGGGTACATTAACTGTATACGCATGAGAAGAGCTTCTAATCCACCGATAAGAAAGAAGAATCCACCCGCAATAAGGTAAAGAATACCGATTTTCTTGTGGTCAACGGTAGTTAGCCAATCCCACAAGCCAGTTCTCTTTGGGTGTGCATGTGTAGCCACGGTAATACCTCCTTTATTAGAGATTATTCAAGAGTCAAGGTGTTCATATATTCGACTAGGTCGTTAATTTGTTGTTCATCCAGCTTACCTTCAAAAGCTGGCATTAAGTTTCCTGGCTTTAAAGATTGAGGATTCTTAATCCATTGAGCTAAGTTTTCATTGTTGTGCTCGATGAAACCAGCTAATACCGTACGATCAGCAAAACCAGCAAGGTTTGGAGCAATGTCAGGTACTTTAACTCCTTTTGTTGCATCCACTGCGTGACAACCAATACAGCTCTGGTTGAACACTTCTTGTCCTGCTTGTGCAGAAGCTGGAACAGTTTTAGTAGCTGTCGCCTTCATATTGTTTACCCACTTATCAAACTCAGCTGGTTCAAGAGCAATGACCTTGAAGTCCATAAGAGCATGGGATGGTCCGCAAAGCTCAGCACATTTACCTTTATAAGTACCTGGCTTGTCAGCTTGAAGCCACATATTGTTAGTCATTCCAGGATTTGTGTCGATCTTACCCCCTAATGCAGGGATCCAAATGGCGTGCATTACATCCTTAGCCGTAACTTGGAATTGGATCTTCTGACCAGTAGGAATATATAGATCCTGTCCAGCAGAAATTTCAAGATCAGGGTATTCAAATTCCCACCAGAACTGGTGAGCTGTTACCTTTACTTGTAACGCTTCTTCAGTACTATGTTTCTCAGCTAGATCAAACGTCAGAGAAACGGTAGGGACCGCTAATACTGCAAGAAGAATAAGAGGAATAACAGTCCAAATAATTTCTAGTTTGTGATTACCTTCTACTTGCTCTGGAATACCTGTTTGTCCTGGACGCTTACGGAAGCGGAACAGAACATAGACGTAAATCACCATCACCACGACGAATACGCCAATCATGATGTACAAACTGAGCATAATCAATGATAACTGCGCTGATGCTACGGGTCCTTTTGGATCCAAAGCAGACAGATATGGGTCTTGTGCACACCCAGTGAGTACTAGCATCATTACCGCGAGCAGAGGCAATAGACGCCAACTTAAATTCCATCGACTCATCAAAATTCAACCCCACTTTCTTGTTTAATCACTCTACCTAATGGTTTAGTTAACTCTATATCCACATATAAAACAGTGGATGAACAGAAGTGCAAACAAATGCAAATCTGCAGTAATGATATGAGGGCGTAGAAACTTCCCCTTTTGTGTAAAAACACATAAAACGACATTATCTACCTTTGTTGCCACTTCACAGTTACATTAAACAAAAAATAGATAATGGGTAGAGATTTGTTTGCTAACCAAGAATATTTGCACCTACGTGTTTGCAATATTCCTCCCCATTAAAGTAGTTAGTAGTTATCACACTTGAAGATTATACATCATTGTAAGCATTATTTGAAGCGTGAAAAACGTATTTTTGGGGAAATACAAATTTTGGGTAGGATTTATTTTTCTTGGCTTAATTAATATTTATAATATATGAACTTCAATATATTTTTCATAGTTTGTATGAACATTTTATGAACTTTTTGTGTCCGAAACTTTTTAAAGTTTCTATTGTCAACCTGATAATAAGGTTTTCTTGTCGGTTCTTTTCGACAAGGAAATAGTATTTTTATCTGCAATTATGACTTTATCGTGAATTATTACCTATACACATAGTGTTTATAATGCTATATCATTATAATAGAGGTAATGTAAGACTGGTTTCTAAGTGAATTACAAACATACATAAACTCATACAAGGAGGTTTTTTTGCATGCTTAATAGTCCCATTGGTCGCTTACGTACGATAGGTTTAATAGAAGGAATCTCTTTTCTTTTGCTCCTTGGCATTGCCATGCCTCTAAAATATTTTGCTGGGATTCCCGAAGTAGTGCGGGTGGTTGGAGCGATTCATGGATTACTGTTTGTTCTCTATCTTTTTGCTGTCGCTCATGTAACCTATCGATTCCGCTGGTCCATTGCTAAGGTACTTGGAGCTGTTGCGGCTTCCTTCATTCCGTTTGGTAACTTTGTTTTGGATCGTAAACTACGCAGCTATCAATAGACATCATATAAACAAGACCCAACTGTTGGGTCTTGTTTTCATTTCGTTTAAGTCTGTAATGATTAAGTGTGTTATAATCTTTTAAAAATCTTAGGAGTAGAGGTAAAATGACTTGGATCATAGCCCATGACTATATTTGGAAACTCGGACTTGCTTTGTTTTTAGGGTTGTTGATCGGTATAGATAGACAATTGAAGAAAAAGCCCGTAGGGATCAAAACCTGTATGATTATTAGCGTAGCCAGTTGCCTAATCACGATTGTCTCCATTGAGTCTGTCCACATTTACTCGGTCGAGGGCCATACCAATATGGATCCCATGCGGTTAGCTGCTCAAGTGGTGAGTGGAGTCGGCTTTTTGGGGGCGGGGGTTATTCTTCGTCGGAATAACGATGTGATCTCCGGATTGACTACCGCATCCATGGTATGGGCCGCGTCTGGACTTGGTATTGCTGTTGGAGCAGGATTCATCCTCCAAGCCTCGGCTGCTGTTGTGATTATGATGTTAGCCATTAATGTATTTCCTTCTTTATTGAAACTTTTAGGACCTAAGAGTTTTAGCCAACGTGATCTGCTGGTGAAGATCATAGTGGATCACAGAGAAGACGTAGACATCATATTTAAAGAGATCAAGCGCTGTGGGATGAAGGTAAAGCACGTAAAACTAAAAGACATTGACGTAAATCATTCTGAAGTTCAGATGATCATTCTCGCATCAGAAAAACAGTATACGACGCATATCTATCGTCTGCTCAAAAGTATAAATGGAGTCGATTCCGTTGAGCTAGAAAGCAGATAAGAAGAAAGGAGCCTGTAGTGGCTCCTTTCTTCTTTTTCATCTACGTCTATTCCAAGCCTACGCCTTGAAAATAAACAAGTATAAAACCTTAAGTATAAGAGAGTAAATGAACTTTATATCGTGATGATAGTGCTTACATATCTATTTATCTTCATAGCCAAGTTCTAAATGTTTATGTATAATTCACAATTAGGTACAACGGCTCCGACTTTCCTGAGAGAGGAAAGTCAACATGTTCTTTAAAAATTGAATAGAAAGAGGTTGACTTATGAATTACAAGCAAGAATGGTTCTCGAATATTCGAGGTGATATACTGGCAGGAATAACAGTAGCTCTCGCCTTGATTCCAGAGGCTATCGCTTTTTCCATCATTGCTGGTGTTGACCCGATGGTCGGATTGTATGCATCTTTTTGTATTGCTGTCATCATTGCATTTGTCGGAGGACGTCCCGCCATGATCTCCGCTGCTACGGGGGCTATGGCTTTACTCATGGTTAACCTTGTAAAGGATTACGGCTTAGAGTATTTATTGGCTGCAACGGTTTTAACCGGAATTATTCAATTCCTTCTAGGAGTATTAAAAGTAGGAAGGTTTATCACCTTTGTTCCGCATTCCGTCATGATTGGATTCGTGAATGCCTTAGCGATACTGATCTTCATGGCACAGTTGCCTCACTTTGTAGGTGAATCTTGGCAGATGTATGTTATGGTTGCGGCCACATTAGCCATCATCTATATCCTACCTCGATTTACAAAAGCTGTTCCGTCACCACTCATCGCCATCATCGTGATGACTATCATCGCTATTTATGGAGGCTTTAATGGACGAACAGTTGGAGATATGGGAGAAATTACGCGGGCCTTACCCGTATTCCATCTCCCTAACATTGAGTTATCTCTACAGACATTGTGGATTATCTTACCTTATTCCATTACGCTTGCTATTGTAGGGTTACTGGAATCTCTACTAACCGCAACCATTGTAGATGAAATGACCGAGACGAAAAGCTCTAAAGATAAAGAGGTCAAAGGGCAAGGAATTGCAAACATGATTACGGGTTTCTTCGGTGGAATGGCAGGTTGTGCCATGATTGGCCAATCCGTCATTAACGTTCAATCTGGTGCTCGGGGCCGTTTATCCTCTCTCGTGGCTGGGGTGTTCTTGTTATTTCTTATCATCGTACTTGGTGACATTGTAAAGCAAATTCCTATGGGCGCACTAGTCGGAGTCATGATCATGGTATCCATTGGAACTTTTGATTGGCAGTCTCTTAAGATTCTACCTAGAACTCCTCGCCCTGACGCCGTCGTCATGATTGTCACCGTTGCTATTGTAGTAGCAACACACGACCTTGCTAAAGGGGTTCTAGCTGGGGTAGTGATGAGTGCTTTAATCTTCGGGTGGAAAATGACGAAGATGAAAACAACAACAAAGCTCGAAAATGGGGCGAAAATTTATAAAGTAACCGGGCAGATGTTCTTCGGAACGATGAGTCATTTTGTAGATCAATTTAACTTTAACGAAGATCCAGATCAGATTATTATTGATTTTAGCAGCTCTCATGTTTGGGACCATTCCGCCGTGACTGCCATTGCTAAAGTGATCTACAAGTATCAAAAGTTAGATAAGCACGTTGAAATTATCGGACTAAATGAAGAGAGTCAAAAGCTTGTGAATCAAGTAGGATTATCGGCTCCTTCTGGACATTAAAACGAAGAGCTTGCTTGTACCTAAAAACAAAAAGAGACAGTTTATACTGTCTCTTTTTGTTTTTGGCTTTAAGTTTTAATATATAATGCCGTTAATATTTAAAAAAACAAACCTTCCTCTTAAGAAGAGGTGGAGGTTTGTTCATCTAATGGTGGTGTAGTTTCGGGCTCCATAATGATCGTCATCATCATGGGGCTTCGGTTTGTTTTGGAAATAAAATAAGGTGTCAACGTATTTGAAATTTGTTGCTTCCATTCTGCCCAAGACGTGATTCCTTTTTCCAATAATTGATGTACGGTTTGTCTCGTTAGCTGAGTGGCTTCTCGCATCATGTCCTCTGATTCACGAACATAGACAAATCCTCTGGTTACGAGGTCAGGACCCGCCAAAACTTTCCTCTCCTTCATATCCACAGTAAGCACCACAATCATGATTCCATCCTGGGCAAACCTCTTGCGATCTCGGAGCACAATATTCCCCACATCACCAATTCCACTGCCATCAACTAAGACAATTCCCGATTGAACGCTAGGGTTGTTTTGATTCTTGTTTCTTTCGATGATGACGGTAGCTTGAGTAGGTGACTTCGTATGACGGAATACATCGCCATTCTCTAAGATGAATGTGTTCTCAGATGCAATCCCAACTTCCTCAGCCAGTTTAGCGTGTTGAACCAGCATCCTATATTCGCCATGAATCGGAATAAAATATTTTGGCTTCATAAGATTTAACATTAACTTTAAATCTTCTTGACTGCCATGTCCAGATGCATGAATTTCTAGGTGGCTGCCGTACTTGACGTCTGCTCCTGCACGGAACAGCAGGTCAATCGAGCGATTGATATTTACGTCATTACCTGGAATTGGCGAAGAAGAGTAGACAACCGTATCTCCAGGAATAATCTTCACCATCCGATGAGAACCTTGGGCAATACGCGTTAATGCAGCCATAGGTTCACCTTGGCTTCCGGTACAAAGAATAACGATTTCTTCTGCCTTATATCGGTCTATATCCCTTGCGTCAATCAACATGCCTTCCGGTGCCTTAATGTATCCTAAGCGTTGAGCAATCTCAAAGACTTTCTCCATGCTGCGGCCAATTAACGCAATTTTCCTTCTATAACGAACAGCGGCTTGAACGACCTGCTGTAAACGATAGACATTGGAAGCAAACGTTGAAAACAAGATCCTGCCTTGAGCGAGGTGAAAAATATGATCTATAGCCTCGCCCACCACTTTTTCAGATGGAGTACCTCCTTCTCTTTCACTGTTGGTACTATCCGATAAAAGTGCTAATACTTGCTTGTTCTCTCCCAACTGAGCCATCTTGGCGATGTCAGCTGAGTTTCCAATCGGGGTTAAATCAAACTTGAAGTCGCCCGTATGAACCACCGTTCCATGTGGTGTATGAACAGCAATGCCTAGGGAATCAGGTATTGTATGGTTCGTCCTAAAGAAGGATAAGCTAATCTTTTCGAATGGGAGCGTTTGTTCTGGATCAATGACATGAAGTTTGGTCTCACGCAATAAGCGGTGTTCCTTTAGTTTCGCTTCCACTAATCCTATGGTGAGAGCCGCTCCATATACGGGTACATTCACCTGTTTTAACACATAGGGTAGGGCTCCGATATGGTCCTCATGTCCATGGGTTAAGAAGATTCCTTTAATTTTACCCTTATGTTGAATGAGATAAGAGATATCTGGAATGACTAAATCAATTCCCGGCATGTCTTCTTCAGGAAACTTCCCCCCGCTGTCCACGACAACGATCTCATCTTCAAATTGAATAACGTACATGTTCTTTCCGATCTCGCCTAGTCCTCCTAATGCGAAGATAGAAACAACGGATTCAGACATGATATTCACCTCTCGATATATAAAAAGAATAACGGGCTATATGCGTAAGCAAAAGCCCGCTTATTAGTATTTGTTTAATGGTCTTTTCCGTCCATTGGCTACTATTCTCTATTATATATGAATTAGACAACAAATACCAACAATCGCTTTACTAAACAGAAAAAAGGGCATTCAAGCCCTTTCTTTTGTTTGTAATGAAAAACTAATCTCAATGGTAGTTCCTTTATTCAGTTCACTTCTGATATGAACCTCACCAAAGTGGTTCTCAATAATTTTTTTACTTATCATATAACCTAGACCCGTACCTTTGTCCTTCGTTGTAAAAAACGGTTGGCCTAGCTTAGCCAAAACTTCTTCCGGCATCCCTATTCCTTCATCGATAAAACGGATAAACAGTATTTCTCGGTTAGTACTTTGAATTTGAATGAGTAGTTTACCACCTGTAGGCATCGCTTCAATCGCATTCTTAATAAAGTTGATAAAGACCTGCTTCAATTGATTCTCATCGCACGGAAGATGGGTAAACTCGGAGTGAACCTCCGTGACAATCTCCACATTTTTTAGAATCGCTTGGGTATCTAGTAAGGTGATCACCTGCGCTATTAATGATCTAATGTCTTTACTTTCAAACCTACTGACCTGGGGCTTCGCTAGAATCAGCAACTCACTAAGAATATGCTCGATTCGTTCAATTTCTGAAGACATGATATCGAAGTACTCTTTCTTCTCTCCATATCCCGATCTCATTAATTGTACAAATCCCTTGATAGCGGTAATCGGATTCCGAATCTCATGAGCGATTCCAGCTGCTAGCTGACCAGCCACCGATAGTTTTTCAGTATTTTGCAATAATTCTTGCGATCGTTTCCAAGCTGTGATATCTCGTAAAGTAACCGACCACCCGTTCAGGTTCCCTTTGGCGTCTTCAATAGGAGAAATATACAACATAACGTTCAATATTTGCCCGTCTTTTCGAAGGCGTCTAGTTTCAAGTCCTATAATTTGTTTTCCCCTTCTAACTTCTGCCTCGCACTCTCTTACTTCATGAAGATATTCGGTCGGAACAATGGGTAATTGATATAATCCGAGGCTTAGAATCTCCACTTTTGACCAACCAAAGGTTTCCTCAAATGCCTTATTCACACGGATGACGTTCCCTTGCAAGCTAAAGATAAGAATGGGATCTACATTATGGTCAATAAGGAACTCGAGTTGTTGTGTCTTCTGTTTAAGTGCAGCTTCTGCTTTTTTCGTTGAGGTGATGTCCCGAGCAACGCCGTAAACACCAACAACCTCATAATCAACAATAATGGGCATATTCGTTACATCAACATAGACGATAGATCCATCCTTATGTAGCGCTTTTGTTTCATAATGCTGCGTTGTACCTTCTGCGGCCATCTTATAATGTTTCATGGTTCTTTCTTGATCGTCTTCAGATACCAGTGGCATAAAGGAATGATGTAAATATTCTTCCTCACTGTAACCTAATAGCCGTTCCATCGCAGGATTAACACTCAGGTAATTCCCTTCTAAATCAAATGAAAAGACGGCATTAGGATTATGTTCAAAAAGAGACTTGTAATGTTGTTCACTTTTAGCCGATACCATTTTTTTCTTTGTTATATCCTGAAAATAAACCGATAGTCCATTAGACGAAGGATAGGCCCTTACATCATACCACGATTTCAATGGGGAGTAGTAAGAGTCAAAGGTTACCGGTATTTGTTCTCGAACCGCCTTATGATACTGTTCATAAAATGGTAGTTGTGTGGCCTCAGGAAATTCTTCCCAAACATTCTTCCCTATTAAATCTTCGCGGCTTCGAAAAAGCAACCGAGTAGCTTCTGCATTGATGTAGGTAAAGTTCCACTGTTCGTCTAACGCAAAAAATGCATCGGTAATCCTCTCTAATATTTCAAATGCATCTACTATTGGATTACTCATACCTCAAGCCTCTCTCTACCTTTTATTTGATATTCTGTCAGCTTGATCTGTAAAGTTAAAATTAGGTCAATTTTCCGAAATTATTATAATATTATACCATACTATGCTTAACCGCATAAAAAACATCCCGAATTTGTTCCCCGGGATGTTGTAAAGGTTATATGACGATACTTTATACTTTTGCTTTCTGTAAACGCAACGCGTTAAGAACGACAGATACGGAACTAAGAGCCATCGCCGCACCTGCGACCCAGGGAGCAAGGAGTCCTACCGCTGCTACAGGAATACCCAAAGAGTTATAGGCTAAAGCCCAAAATAGATTTTGCTTGATGTTACTCATCGTCTTCTTACTCATTAAAATAGCTTCTGGGAGACTGTTGAGATCACCGCGCATGAGAGTCAGATCAGCGGCTTCCATCGCTACATCGGTTCCTGTTCCTATAGCAATACCAATGTCCGCAGTGGCTAAAGCAGGTGCATCGTTGATTCCGTCTCCGACCATGGCCACCTTTCGGCCTTGTTCCTGGAGCTTTTTCACTTCTCTCGCTTTTCCTTCTGGCAAGACTTCCGCTCTTACTTCGTCTATTCCTACTTCTTTCGCAATAGCGTAGGCCGTTCTCTCATTATCCCCAGTGATCATGATCACTTGGATCCCCATCTGCTTCAAGCGAGCTACCGCTTCTTTAGATGTTTCCTTAATGGTGTCTGCTACAGCCACCATGCCAGCATAGGTTCCATTAATAGCAACCAACATCGCTGTTTTTCCGGCATTCTCCAATTCACTCATCCATTCATTTGAAGATGTTGCATCAATGTTGTATTGGGCCATTAATTTACGAGTTCCAAGGAGTAATTCCTTACCTTCTACAACAGCACGTATCCCAAACCCAGGAATCGCTTCAAACTGCTCCGTCTCCGTTAAGACAATTCCTTTCTCTCTAACGCCTTGGACAATAGCTTCTGCTAGCGGATGCTCCGAATTCTTCTCTGCACTACCAACGAGGCGGAGAAATTCCTCTTCCAACCAGTCTTTGACAATGACATCCGTTAATTCTGGTTTTCCCTTCGTTACAGTCCCTGTTTTATCTAAGATAATGGTATCTATTCTTTGGGTCCCTTCGAGGTGTTCTCCGCCTTTAAACAGGATACCAAGCTCCGCTGCTCGACCCGAACCTGCCATAATTGAGGTTGGTGTTGCAAGTCCCAGCGCACAAGGGCACGCGATAACCAATACAGCAATCAATTTTTCAAGAGCATTAGCCACATCTCCAGGAGTAACCCAGAAGTACCAGATCAAAAACACGAGGATCGCAATTCCTACTACAATCGGTACAAATACCCCTGAAATCCGATCAGCTACCCGTTGGATAGGTGCTTTTGAACCTTGTGCTTCTTCCACTACTTTAATAATTTGAGCCAGGGCCGTTTCTTTACCAATCTTTGTTGCCTTTACTTTTAGTGAACCGTTTTTATTAATAGTAGCTCCGTATACGTTCGTTCCCGCTTCTTTTTCTACTGGAATACTTTCCCCCGTCAACATGGATTCATCAACAGAGGAACGACCTTCAAGCACTTCACCGTCCACTGGAATCTTTTCTCCGGGTTTAACCACCACGATATCTCCTAGTACCACATTCTCTACAGGTACAACCAATTCTTCACCATTTCGAATGATCGTTGCTGTTTTTGCCTGAAGTCCCATCAACGTCTTAATCGCTTCGGAAGTTCGCCCCTTGGCTACCGCTTCAAAAAGCTTCCCTAAAATGATTAATGTAATCAATACTGCGCTAGTCTCATAATACAACGCAACATGATGTCCAGCACCATGGCCAATGGATTGAATGGATTCATATAAACTATAAAAGTAGGCCGCAGAAGTACCTAAAGCAACTAATACATCCATATTGGCGCTGCCATTTCTTAGTGCCTTATAAGCCCCTTTATAAAACTGTCCCCCAACCCAAAATTGTACAGGTGTCGCTAGGGCAAACTGTACCCAAGGATTCATGAATAAATCCGGTACCCAGATGAAGGAAGTCCAAGAAAAGTGGGCCACCATCGTCCAAAGCAATGGAAACGACAAAATAGCTGAAATGATGAATTTGCGCTTTTGTTTTTCAATTTCTCTTTGTCTGTGATCGATTTGATCCTCGTTCTTCTCAGACTTGAGGGCTGCTCCGTATCCGATCTTCTCCACCTTGGCTATCAGTTCTTGGACGGATATTTCTGCAGGTGAATATTCAATCTGCGCGGTCTCTAAGGCAAGGTTAACGGTTGCCCGACTCACGCCCTTCATCTTGCTGAGTCCCTTCTCAATACGGGTCGCGCAAGCCGCACACGTCATTCCGGTGATTTGAAGATCCAACATTTCCTTTACCGTACCGTAGCCGAGTTGTTCAACTTTTCGCTCGATATCCTCTACGTTTACTTTCTCTGAATCATAAGTCACATTAGCCCGCTCTAAAGCCAAATTCACGTTCGCCGCTGAAACGCCGTCAAGCTTGTTTAAGCCTTTTTCAATTCGTATCGCACAGGCTGCACAGGTCATCCCTGTTATCTGAAGTGTAGTTTCCTTCACACTCATTACGTCCATCTCCTTTATTTGATCGTTCATCATTTATAATTATATACTATACCCCCCTAGACTATATGTCAATGGTTTTTCCAATTTTTTTAAACCTAAAATGGCATAGCCCGGGGCATCGCCAAGCTTTTACTGATATCATGGCTAAATAGCCTATTGAGGTATAGGGTTACCCCTTTTTGTTCAATAAAAATACTCCCTCTATGGGAGGGAGTATTATAGTGGACAATCATTGAATCTACAGTTAAAAAAATCACACAAGAAATTAATGATGACCATTGTGATTCATCTTGCCGTGATCTACAGGTTGCTCTTCTTTCGCAGGCTTTTCTGGCTGACTTGGTTCTTGGTGTCCTCCTCCGTGACCTGCATGACTGTCTCCCGTAACCGATTCAATCTCAATGAGATGATCGAGATTCCCTTGTTGTTCCCAGGATATCCAATCGGATCCTCCAACGATATATAAGTGATTGTAAGGGCCTTCTGTTGGCTCTTTTTCAAATAAAGGCTTAAGCTTAGTCAAATAATTAACTAAATTATCTGGTGCACTATCAGCATTCGTTAATAATAGTGGAGCATGCTTCCCACGGTGAGCAAAGGACCCTGTCGGGATGGATTCGGACATATTCGCCATATTGCCTAGCAGTAGCCCATGTCCTGGTTGGGTGATTCCCCAGCCAAATCCAGTGTTTGTATCTTTATACTGGGCAAACGCAATCGCGTTTGAAACAGGGTCATCACCCGCTATACGAATGACCGTTCCATAAGATCTAAGATTTTCTTCCACCGTTTTAGAAATGACCGACTCAGGCCCTAACAGATAGACAGTAGCTTTTCCTTCACGCTTTTGTAAAGCATTTATGGTTTCATTAGGGATTTCATCTTTGGTCACATACAGCAAAGGTTCAGGCATGTGAGAAATCCAGTTCCCTGCCGGTGCAGCGAATTCAACCTGCTCTGAAGTGGAAACAATAACGGAAGCAGGTAAGCTTCCACTTGCTTCAGCGTAAAATTGGTCAATCGCTTCAGCTAGCTGGCTAGGTGTTTCTCCTTTGATTTCTTTAACTTTAAAGTGATCTGAAAGTTGCTTGACCGCTTCTTCATCCATCCCAATCGTTATGACCTGCGTTCCATCCTCTGAGCCTCTAGGGTTCAAACGCATGATTTCATCAATTGCATTTGAGCTAATCTGATTTTTACTGGTTACAAGCAAGGGGCCATCACTTGGATGATGAACCAAGTCCAAACTTACTAATTGAGCTTGCCAACTTTCCTTAGGTGCTACAAGAACGACATTGGGGATTGTACCCTTTTGAGTCGCCGGCCAGATCATTCTTGACGTTGAAATGGATAATTCCTCTGCGTCTTTCCCCACAATTCTCGTTGTATTTTTTGTGCTGCTGTAATCCCAAGCCACCTGAGTTTGATCTGTACTTGCATTCGGATTTGGGGTTGATTCACTTCCTTGTGATTTCTCTGGTGTACAACCCGCTAAAAGTAAGCTCCCTGCTAATATTCCCACTCCGAAAAGCTTGAGATAAAAATTTCTTTTCATTTCTATCTTCTCCTTCATCATTTTAGTTTAGGTATACATCTAAAGTTGTTTTCCACCATAAATATACTATACCCCCCTAACCTATGTAAAGAGGTTTTTATATTTTGAAGCAGTCTCCTAAGCATTTATACAATCGTAAACATCTCTTAGGATTCGCTTATACATTTGATTATAGGAGTAAACCTTGAAGAATTTATGGAGAATAAACGTACAAAAAAAGACAGATCCGTTTTTTGATCTGTCTCCTCTATTTGTTATTCCCTTCTCCCATAAGACCGGGCAAAGAATAGCATTCGCCTATACATCGTTTGGTCAATCTTTTTTACTGGGTAGATCACTGGCCACGTAGAATTCACTTCAAGGATCCAGAGCTTACCAGTTTGATCAAAGACCCAGTCGATCCCGATTTGATGCATGCCACTTCTCTTGGCACTTAAACATCTGGCTACTTCAAGAGATAGCCTCTGAATATAATCAAAGCGTCGACTCTGTTCGTGAGGAGGAAGTCCTTTCGATTGAAAAAGCTTATTCACCGAATAAACTTTCCCTCCTTGAGCTAGATTTGTAACAATTTTTCCAGGAGATCCGACTCTAGCAAACCAGCCTGTACATACCCATTCACCTTTTGGTTTTCGTTGAAGCATCGCCCGAACATCGTAAGGCTTATTATTGAATCTTTCAAGTTCAATGCCTTGTTGAATAATAAGCCTAGAAGAACTGCGTCTATTAACAAATTGGTATAGAGAATGACTATCGGTAAATACCTTGGTCCTGGACTGATATTTTAGTATGAACTCCGGTCCATTCTTTACTACTCTATAAACTCCTTTTCCTTCCTTTCCAAAATCGGGCTTGATATAAACCGTGGTGTACCTAAGCAGAGTTTGCTCCAGATTGTCTTTCGTAAAGGGTCGGGTAAAAGGCAGATGAGGCCGAATCATACCCTGTTCCATTAAGTAACCATATACTTTAAACTTTCCTCTAATCCGCTTACTCCGAGAACTAAACTTTTTCACTTTTTCATCCACCTCACCATAATTCTATGCATGTTCGATACAAGATGATTGGGTAGAATGGTTGAAAAGGTAGATTGAGAGAAATGGCCCTAAATCGGGGTGAACGGACGAAGAAAGGAGCCCTGAGGGCTCCTTCATCCTATTGCTGCCCTGCAATCTTTACCATGATCACAGCAGCCATTTCTCTTGTTACCTGATTTCTTGGCAGAAAGTATCCTTCTCCATAGCCGACCATATATCCTCGATCGAATACAGCGCTAATGGATGGTTGAGCCCAAGCTCCAGCATCCTGTAAATCTTGAATCGCAGGTCCTGATGGGCTTGTTTGCAGTTTATAAGCATTCGCTAACATAACAGCCATTTCTTGACGAGTAATGGCCTTATGAGGATCAAATGTCGTGGCACTCGTTCCGTTCACGATGCCCAATTCTTTTGCTTTTACTACGCTGCCAAAATACCATGAACCAGGTTTCACATCTTCAAAGTTTAATTCTGCCTCTGCTTTTGGCTTTTCACCCAAAGCTTGAAGCAATAACGCAGCAAACTGTGCTCTTGATAAAGCTTGCTTCGGAGCAAAGGTATTTTGATCAAGACCTACCATAAGCTTTTTCTGATAGGCTTTTTCTATTGCTGGGAGTGCCCACTGGGCCATTTGATTCTGATCCCTGAATGGAAGGATCGAACTTACTTCTTTAACTGTACTCTTAAACGGATAAATCGAGGCTTCATTTTCTAGCAACAGATCATAAGCGAGTAGAGCCACGAATGCCTGCTGGGTTGACATTTGGTTTTTCCCTTGTCCCTTCGTATGTTCAAACGAACCATCAGCTTGTTGATAACTAAGAAGCTGAGTCAGAGGGTTGCCGTTGGTTTTTGCAAACGGTAGCTGGGTTGGATTCACTCCTAGAGAGGCTAGACCAATAATAGTCTGGGATATACTCTCGCTGCTTTCTGTCACATCCGCCGAGTAGGTAAAACCCCCCTTATCATTTTGAACACTGGCCAGCCAGTTCTTGGCTTTTTCTATTGCTGTATTGACAGCCGCGTCCTGTTTATAGGAAGTCAGAGCCCCCATAGCCATCGCTGTAAGATCAACACTTGGTGAACCATCCGTCGGATCTAAGGACCAAGCTCCATTTTGATGCTGGTGCTTCACAAGCCAATCGATTAACTTCTCCTTCGTCCATAGCGCTTGAGCTGGGATGTCCGCCTCAATCAACTCAAACGTTAACAGCGTAAACATAACCCCATTGGTTCCTTGGCGTGTTAATCGCTTATCGTTATACAACAATTCAGTGAGGTTATACCCAGCAAATTGTTGCGGGTTTCCACCAGCTAGATGCACGCCTAGTACTGCCGTAGATAAATCCGTCACTCTTCTAAATTGACCTTTTTTCTCCTGTAACTGCTTCTCAATGTAATTTAAGTAGTCCTTAGATGAAAAAGAACCAGTATGGTATAACGCTAATAACTCCCATAAATTATACTCTCCCGTATTCCAATCCTTTTTAGACACGGCTTTAATAGCTTCCTTTACCTTCTGATGCATGGGATCTATATAGCTACTCTTTAATTTGCTTCGATCAACCAAAGCAAACTTTGTAAAATGATTCACCATCCCTGTAACAATCCCTGTTTCTGCATCCACTACCGCTGGAATAGGGATCCACATGTTATTGGCTTCGTCAAGCCAAACGAGAGCAACTTCATCCAGATTGTCTATGAATAAAGGAGCTTTCACCGAAATATATACAGGTTTATTAAAGGTCGTCCCTTTGGGTAAAAATTCATAGATTGGTGATAAGAGTTCTTGACGTTCGTTATTAGGTTGTTTGGTTATGGTAATTTTTCTGCTCGTATTCAAAGCGTTAGCAGGAACAAGAAGTCTAATTTCCTCTTTTACATCCTTAATATCATGATCAACACTCAGGTTTTCAATTATTTTCTCTTCGTTGACCACATTACTAACTAACTCATCAGCTAACTTTTGCGCGGTATCTTTTGTCATTCTCTTTGAACCATTTAACACGATAACCGCCTGCTTAGTAGGGTCCAAAGGATTTTTACTGTCAATAGGAATGATCGATTTGACCTGATCTAAAGATTTCTGCACATCTTCGTTTAGCGTTCCGGTTTGTGTTGTTGTGGAACCACCACCTGTGTTTCCTACATCGTTTCCAAGATCTTTAGTATATAACCAACTTACATGATCTTGATTGTTCAATGAGTATTCACCTGCTGAAGCGCTAGGGAAGATTCCATTCACCGAATAGTTCCAACCACTCTCTGGTCCATGCGCTAATTCGGCTAGTCCTTGAATCTCTGTAACATAAAGGCTAGAACCACTTCCTCGAGTCTTCACTTTATCTAGTCCAATCGCCTCAACTAAAACCTGATATGGGGTAGCTGTACTTGAAATATTAACTGATGTATCTAGAACGAGAACCCCATCTAGTCCTTTCACTGTTACTTTTATCGTTTTTAGAAAAGGATTGTTATCCGATCCTCCACCTCCGTCGCCTCCCCCACCATGATCTGGTGTAGTTCCAAATTGTCCTTGGAATTGATACATCAAAGGCTTGGCTTCAATGTAGTGCTTATAAGAAACTAATGCCTGTAAAGCTTGTTGCGTTGCCATACTTGGCCCAGCTTGTCCGTAATAGAACAATTTCTCATCTTGCTTATAAAAGCTTAGTAAGTAATCAATTAAATTTACATTTTGCTTGGTAAATTCTTCATTGGACGGACTGATTCCTACACTGGTTAAACCGATGACAGCTTGAGCGACACTCGGTACGGGATCGCCTGATATCATAAATCCGCCACTAGCTTTTTGTTTATTCTTTAAGAACGTAATGCCCTTGTTTATAGCCTCTAGGACCTCTTGTTTTTCATAATACGGGGCAAGTGCCGTTAGCGCCATTCCTGTTACATCAATATCACTCGTTGAACCAGTCCAACTCCAACCACCGTCTGCGTTTTGTTTTTGAATTATATTATTTAGTATCTTTGTTTTCGTCCACTTCGCATCGGTTGGGATGTTATACTGACCACTATCTAAGGCAATCAAAGCATAAATGAGACCATTTGTATATTGTGACAGATTCCCAAAATTATAAAGCTTCTCTACTAAATTATAGCCTCCAAGATCGGTAGGATCTGCTCCTAATGCTTTGGCCGTTAATAAAATACGGGCATACTCCGTAGCAAGAGAATAGCTTCCGTTATTTTTTCTTACCTCAGCAATTAATTTATCTAGATAACTCTGAGGGACCTTTTTCCCTGCTAATGCAACAGCAATAGCATCCCAGTCGGATTTCACTCCATTAGTCAGAATCTTTGAACTTACATTGTTAATTATTTGGTTTATCGATTCTAATTTATCTTTATCATATTGAGTTGGTGGTTCTAATAAATCGCGAGGTTCGTCTTCTGGATCTTGTGGTGTTGGATCATTATCATCTTCACCCGTCCAAGATACATAGCGAAACTCTATAAAGTCT